>NZ_CADEPK010000261.1 GCF_902829255.1 Metabacillus niabensis
CTATTATAATGACCTTTAAATTTCTTGTAACTCATTTTCTAAAAACTGCTCAAAAGCAAAGGCAGATACGCCGAGTGCAGCTGAATGTGTTGAATGCTGTGAAAAGCTAATTTGTAGGTTTTTTTGCTGAAAGGCAAGGGCATGTGATTGGACGATATCTTGGAGCGGTTGTTCAATCCATTGCTTTGCCATTGCTAAGCGATTGCCAATAATAATTTGTTCTGGATTAAAAGTATTGATAATATTATTGATGCCAAAGCCAAGGTATTTTCCGATTTCTTCAAATAAGGCGATCGCTTTTTCGTCGTTATTTTTTGCTAAATCGATGATTGATTCAAGTGTTGGATCGTCTAAATCTTTGGCATTATCGATGAGTGCGTGCTCAGAAGCATACACTTCCCAGCAGCCTTTACTTCCACAGCGACAAGGGGCACCATCCATTTGGATCACCATATGACCTAATTCACCGGAAAACCCATTTACTCCTTGGTACAATTGATTGTTTAAGATTAATCCAACCCCAATACCAATTCCGACACTGACATAAATAATATCATTGAAGCTTTTTCCGACTCCAAATTGCTTCTCACCATATGCACCTGCATTTGCTTCGTTTTCAACAATGACTGGGATGTTGAATTCCTCTTCAATTTGTTGTTTAATTTCACAGTTTTTCCAGCCTAAATTTGGGGCGAGCAAAATATTTCCTTGCTTATCCACGATTCCAGGGATTCCGATACCAATTCCGACAACGCCGTACGGACTTTGTGGCAGTGGCTCCATTAACGTATAAACCATTTTTTTTACTCGATTAAGGACGTCTTCAAATGCTGAATCCTTCATGGATATTTTTTGTTCATTGATTATGTTACCTTTTAAATCTGTAACAACACCTAAAATATAATTAACACCGATATCAATTCCGATTGAATATCCTGCTGACTGATTATAATGAAGGAGGACTGGACGACGGCCGCCGCTTGACTCTCCTGGACCAGATTCATACACAAGTTGTTTTTCTAACAATTCATTTACAAGTGATGATACGGTTGCTTTATTTAAGCCGGAATCCTGTGCAATATCTGCTCTTGATAACGGCTCTTGCTGTGTTATTGTTCGAAAAACAAGAGATGTATTATTTTTCTTCACTACTTGTTGATTCCATGTCATTCTTTCCAACGATTTCACCTAATTTCAACAGTTTTGCTTCTCTTTACATTATATAGTAGTTTTACTTTCTGCCCACTTATTTAAACGATTTTCATATGATTTTTTCGATATATTATCGGGCGGAAAGAGCCACTATCTGTTTACTCGTATTGTTTCATTATAAACTTAGTTTAATGGATAGACAAACATTTTTCTCGATGTTATAATTTTCATAACGTTTTTTGCTTTTGATTTTTCTAGATTAGAAGAATATGTTATTCCTTTTTTATAAAATCTTTAAATGTAAGGGGTTACTTAGGGAGTATACATAAGTGGTATATCCCTCGTTTTTTTCTATTAACAAACTGGAGGTTTTTATAGTGAAATATGTTATTGGAATTGATTTAGGGACGAGTGCAGTTAAGCTTATTTTGATTAATCAGACAGGAACAATTGTTGAGGAAGTTTCGAAGTCATATCCGCTAATCCATGAGAAATCTGGGTATAGTGAACAGGAGCCAGAGCAATGGGTAGAAAAAACTCGTGAAGGGTTAGCTGAATTAGTTAACAAATTCAATGGTAATGTTACAGATATTGAAGGAATTAGCTATTCAGGACAAATGCATGGTCTTGTTTTATTGGATGAATCACATAGCGTATTGCGTAATGCAATTCTATGGAATGATGTTCGAACAACAGCTCAATGCAAGCAAATTTATGATGTTGTTGGAAAAGAAAGATTGCTAGATATTACGAAAAATCCAGCACTAGAAGGCTTTACGTTACCGAAAATTTTGTGGGTGAAAGAAAATGAACCTGAGCTTTTTGCAAAAGCTAGCGTATTTCTACTGCCTAAGGATTATTTACGGTACCGAATGACAGGAAAGATTCATAGCGAATATTCAGATGCAGCAGGAACCTTGCTATTAAATGTAGGCGAGAAAAAGTGGAGTACAGAAATATGTCAGCTATTTGAATTAAATGAAGAGCTATGTCCTCCTTTAGTGGAATCACATGAATGTGTTGGGACTCTTACAGATGAATTTGCTCATCAAACGGGCTTGTCACCTGAAACAAAGGTGTTTGCAGGTGGTGCGGATAATGCTTGTGGGGCAATTGGAGCAGGTATTTTAACAGAAGGGACAACATTGTGTAGTGTAGGAACGTCAGGGGTAGTTCTTTCTTATGAAGAACGTAATGATCGTGATTTTGCAGGTAAAGTACATTATTTTAATCATGGTAAAGAAAATGCCTTTTATACAATGGGGGTAACGTTAGCTGCAGGCTATAGTCTTAGCTGGTTTAAAGAGGTTTTCGCTGAGCACGAATCCTTTGAACAATTACTTGATGGGATTGACGAAGTACCAGTTGGTGCGAACGGATTATTGTTCACACCATATCTCGCAGGAGAAAGAACACCTCATGCTGATCCGACAATCCGTGCTAGCTTTATTGGGATGGAGGGAGCGCATACGAAAAAGGATTTCGCTCGAGCTGTACTTGAAGGGATTACGTTCTCCTTACATGAGTCAATCGAAATATTCCGTGAAAGTGGAAAGGTAATTGAGCAAATTACCTCAATTGGCGGTGGAGCGAAAAATGAAACATGGCTGCAAATACAGGCCGATATATTTAATGCAAAGGTCGTTAAATTACAAAGTGAGCAAGGACCGGGAATAGGGGCAGCTATTCTTGCAGCTTATGGTGCTGGCTGGTCTTCTACATTACAGGAAATTGCCGATCTCTTTGTGCAACAAGCAAATGTCTATGAACCAATTGCAGAAAACGTCGAGAAATATAAAGAGCTCTTTTCTTTATATCAAGATGTTTACAAACAAACAAAGGAATTGAATGAAGGGTTGTCGAAATTTAGAAGATAACCATTGTTTCTAGGAGGTAACTAAATGTCAAAGGTACGCTGGGGAATTCTTAGTACGGCAAAAATTGGCCGTGAGCAAGTCATTCCTGCTATTCATCGGTCTAAACTCGCAGAAGTAGCTGCAATCGCGAGTGGAAGGGAAAATGTTAACGAAATTGCTAGGGATTTAAATATTCCGACAACGTATTCAAGCTATGAGAAGCTATTACAAGATCCGTCGATAGATGTTGTTTATATTCCGTTACCAAATCACTTGCATAAAAAATGGGTGATTGAAGCAGCAAAGCATGGAAAACATGTTCTTTGTGAAAAACCTGCAACTTTAGATTCAGAGGAAACGAAAGAAATGGTTGCAGTGTGCCGCGAGCAGAATGTTAAATTCATGGAAGCATTCATGTACCAATTTCATCCAATGAATCAACGAGTTAAAGAGATTATCGCAAATGGTGAAATCGGAGAGGTAAAAATTGTTCGCTCAAGCTTTTCCTTTTATTTAAGTGACAGGGATACAAATATTCGGATGAAAAAGGAAATGGGCGGGGGAGCATTATATGATATTGGTTGTTATTGCATCCACGTGATCCGAATGATCACAGGCTCTGAGCCAAAACTAATAAAAGCAACAGCTACGATTGATGACAAAACAGGTGTAGACATAACTTCGACTGTTCTAATGACACTTGAAAATGGTGTGCAAGCAACATTTGATTGCAGCTTTGATATGTTTGGTGGCCAATATTATGAGGTTGTTGGTACAAAAGGAAAAATAACAGTACCATATGCCTTTCGACCAGATCAACATGGCAATGGGGATGGCATTGTGAAGGTTGTTAGTGGAAACGGTGAAAGAACTGAGACTTTCCCTGCAGATACTTACGTGTTAGAAGTAGACCATTTATCCGAAGCTATATTAAAAGATCAAGATCCGTCCTACACCGGAGAGCATGCGATTCAAAACATGCGAGTGATTGAAGCGTGCTTGCAGGCAATTGAAGAGGGTAAAGAAGTATTCATGTAGAACAAAACAACGAGGAACTATTCAAAAGAAATATGTTTTAATTGAGTAATGAATTGGAAAATGAGGCTGTCTCAAAAAGCAAAGGGTCAGACTCCATAAGCACAAAATTAGGATTTATAAAAATGATTATACGTCCTTATATCGGTGTTTATTGGAGGGAAATGATTTTGCCTTGAGATAGTCTCGTTTTTTTGTATGAACTTAAAAAAGTGTAATAGATGTACTTATTCCAATGAAATGCATTAGCCTGGAGAATTTGGAAAAAGTGAAACCAAGAAAGGATATTTTCGACTAATCAATAAAATCAAAATTCGAAAGGAGAAGCAATGAAGTTCATTGGTATTCTAATTATATGTACAATCCTATTATCCGGGTGTTCATCGGAAAAAAATAACTTAGTTGCTGAAGCGAAAGAACCAATTATTAAAGAACAAGCGCAGAAACGCATTAAGGCATTTTCAAGGGGAAATGCTGAACTGAATGATTCAGACTTGACACAAACTTTTACAATTAGTGAAAAAATAAAGGATGTAATGATGGTTTATGAAGTACGAGGAGAAGAAAATAAATATGGATTTTTAAATAAACCGTTGATTAAGAACAAAGAAACGAAC
>NZ_CADEPK010000262.1 GCF_902829255.1 Metabacillus niabensis
ATACAAATTATATAACAAAAGATAACGATTATTATTTCTATCAAAATTTAATGGGAGGACAAATTCAATTAGTGAAGCTAGTACCAGAAGAAGTAATGCGGGTTGGGGCAATATACATAGGTAGGACAGGGATTATTATCCTCCTAATCTCGATTTTACTTACGATTCTTCTCTCCATTCTCGTTTCAAATCAGGTTGCAAAACCGATTGTTTCCTTATCGAGAAAAATGGATCAGGTAGGAGAAAATAATTTTAATGTTCAAATCGAAACGAGACGCACAGATGAAATTGGTCATCTTCAACGAAAATATAAAGAAATGATTACTAGAATTAAAGATTTAATAGAGAAGGATTATAAGCGTGAAATGGAAAACCGGGATGCACAATTTCTTGCATTACAATCGCAAATTAATCCACATTTTTTATTTAATACACTTCAAGTTATCTCTGGAATGGCATTAAAGAATAAAGCGAAGGACATCTATGAGATGACACAAAAGCTTGCGTTCATGTTTCGCTATATAACCGATAAGCGAGGAGATCTCGTGCGAATGAAGGAAGAGGTCAACCATTTAAATAATTATTTATATATACAAAAGGTGAGA
Organism: Metabacillus niabensis; assembly: GCF_902829255.1. Classification (GTDB taxonomy): domain Bacteria; phylum Bacillota; class Bacilli; order Bacillales; family Bacillaceae; genus Metabacillus; species Metabacillus niabensis. The sequence goes on from NZ_CADEPK010000262.1 coordinate 606, forward strand.
TTTGGAGAAAACCTCTCTATCCAGCTTTTTGTCGATGGGGCTGTAAAAGAGGGACTCATTCCCTTATTAACACTTCAGCCGATTATTGAAAACTCATTTAAACATGGATTTGAATCTAAGCTTGAAAAGGCAGAATTAAAAATCGATATTCAAATGGTTTTTGATGAAATTGAAATCGCTATCATAGATAATGGAGTCGGTATGTCAGAACAAATATTAGCAGAAGTAAGAGAAAAACTTATTTTTGATACGGATACACAGCATCGAAGTATTGGGCTGCGAAATGTAAATAATCGAATCAAATTATATTTTGGTAAAGAATACGGAATAGAGATAGATAGTGAGCAATCAGATTTTACTAAGGTAATAGTGAGAATTCCTTATCGAAATGGGAGTGAACTAAGTGAGCACTTTATTAATCGTAGATGATGAAAGCTGGGCAAGAGAATCAGTGAAAGCGTTAATAAATCATGATGAAATTGGGATTACACAAATAATTGAGGCGACTAATGGAATGGAGGCAATAGAGTTTATTAATTCATTAAAGCCTGATTTTATTATAACAGATATGAAAATGCCTGGTATGGATGGAATTCGTTTACTAGATATATTAGTGAAGGAATACCCTGACATTTTGGCGATTGTCCTGAGCGGCTATCAGGATTTCATGTATACAAGGCAAGCGATTAAGTCTGGGGTTATTGAATATTTACCAAAGCCTGTAGATGAAACGGAACTAAATGATGCATTAAGAAAAGCAATTTTTACGAAACGGAAAAAACAAGAGCAACAAATAGGATATCCATTTTTAATTGGTGATTTCATTGAACTTGAGGAACTAATTAGCCCGTTTCGTCGCACACTTTCCTTCTCTTTTAAAGAACTTAATGCAACGCAACTCTCGAATAGTGTAAACCACTTTATTCCTAAAGTTGATGCTCGATTAAGGCATGATTCTTCTTTCATCGCCTATTTACACCAGTTGTTTTTAATAGTACTTGAAGAGATGCTAAAGGAGCATAAAGTGAAACTTGAAGATGTCGGCTTAAATTGGAATCAATTATGTTATCAAGGGAAGAGAACATTTGAGGATGAAATAACGTTTCTTCAGCAAATTGGTGAACAAGTAATTATTGCAATTGATACTATTCGTAAGCAAAAATCAAAAATTAATTTGGATGAAATTAAACAATACATTGATGACAACTTTACATTAATGAATATGTCACTTGATGTTATTGCGAAGAAATATTTTGTAAGTAAGGAATATTTAACAACAGCGTTTAAGAAAAAGTACGGCTGTAATGTGACAGAATATATTATTTCAAGCCGTATGGAAATGGCAAAGCAACTCATTTTAACAACGACATTACAATATAAGTCAATCGCAGAAATGGTGGGATATGAAGATGTTTCATACTTTTATCGAGTATTCAAAAAGTATTATGGGACTTCACCAGGGAAAATCAGAAAAAATTAAAATAATACAAATGTAAGCGTTAAAATAGTCAATTCCGTTAAATGAAATATCCAATTATGATAAAAACAGAAAGGGGAGTTGAAAATGAAAAAAGCGCTTACATTGATAGTGGCATCGATTTTCTTTGTTGGTTTGTTAGCTGGTTGTAACTCTAGTAGCTCTACAAACAGTGGTGAAGGTGGAGAGGGAGAAAAAGTAGAATTAAAGGTATTTATTGGACAGCCTCGTTTTAAGGAGCAATATGAAACATATATCGACCAGTTTGTTAAAAAACAAAAAGAAGAAAAAGGTCGTGAAGTAACAGTCAAACTTGAATTACCGAGTGTAAATGAAGCAGACCAGCTGCTGAAAACACGTCTTGCTTCAGGGGATAGTCCAGATGTTTTTGCGATTCATGCAATAAACGATATTCCAGTATATGATAAAGCAGGTTACTTAGAAGATTTAACAGGGGAACCATTCGTTGATAAGCTTTATGACACAGTTAAACCAATGGTAACAAGAAATGATAAAGTTCTTGCAGTACCACTTGAAACACTTCAATGGGGCTTTCTCTATAACAAGGATATTTTTGAAGAGAATGGGATTGAAGTTCCAAAAACATTAACAGAAATGAAAGCGGTTATAAAATCGCTAGAAGATAAAGGGATTACACCATTTATTAGAGCTTATAAGGATTCGTATATACCACAGCTATTCCTACCATTAACTGTAGGAGCATTAGAAAGCACGACAAATAAAGGCTTTATTGACAAAATGAATAAAGACGAGGCTTCATTTGCTGAATTAGAAGGAATGTTTGACATCATTGATCTTGTTCATGCTCATGGAACAGACCGCCCATTTGAAGTAGGTCAGGACCAAGGTGCAGCTGCATTTGCCAGCGGTCAAGCAGCGATGTGGGTTCAAGGACCGTGGATGGCTGAATCAATGTTAGCAACGAATGAAAATTTTAATTTCGGTGTTGCTCCACTTCCGATAAATGATGATGAAAATGCAACACTTATTAACTTAGGTGCATCAACATCTTTAGCTGTTTCAAAGGTTAGTAAAGTAAAAGATGTTGCGAAGGATTTCGTAAATTATATTTTAGATGATAAAGATTCGAGTGCATTTTATGAAAGCTTAGGCTTTAACCCGATTTCTGATATTCATACGTTTGAAACATATCCATGGTTAGAGGAATCATCAAAGTATGTAGCTGAAGGTAAAGTATATGAAGATCCAACTATGCCATCTGCAGTTAAGTCACAGTCTGAAAAATTACTACAAAGCTATTATGCTGATGATATTTCGCAGGAAGAGGTAATTGAAGGGTTAGACAGAGCATGGCAAGAAGCAAATAAGGTGAACAACTAACTACTAATAAAGTGAAAGACAGTTTAAATAGCTGTCTTTCATTCTATAGCGCAATAAATGCTTGATTGAAAGGGTGAGAGTTATGCCGGTTACAGAGCTAAAAACGTCTGTTAAAGAAGCCGTTTCGACGAAAAAAACACTATTCAATAGGAAACATTTAAGCTTAATTCTATTTGTCCTACCTGCATTCGTTTTTTACCTTATCTTCCTGTTCATTCCAACAGTTGGGGCGGGAATATACAGCTTTACAGATTGGAACGGTTTAAATCAATCGTATAACTTTGTTGGAATAAGTAATTATATTGAAGCATTTCAAGATGATAAAGCGTTTAGGCATTCGTTTATATTTACGTTAAAATATACAATCTTCGTATTTATCATACAAAATGTCGTTGCATTATTTTTAGCATTATTAATTGAATCTAGAAGAAAGTCAAAAGGCTTTTTCAGAACAATTTTCTTCATGCCTAATATGATTAGCTTGATTATTTCCTCATTTATGTTCTCGTTTATTTTTACAAATGTTTTTCCAGAGCTATCAAAGCAAGCGGTGTTCTCAATTTTAGACCAGTCTTGGATTGGTGATCCTAAGGTTTCCTTTTACTCGATATTGATTGTCTCGCTATGGCAGGGGATTGGCTATATGATGGTCATTTATATGGCAGCTCTACAAGGTGTTCCAAAACAATTAAAAGAGGCAGCGATGATTGATGGAGCAAATATATTCCAAAGAGTCACTCATGTCATTCTTCCAATGATTATGCATGCGATTACGATTTGTTCATTTTTAACATTAAATGGAGCGTTTAAAGTATTTGATGTTGTCTATGCATTAACGCAAGGGGGACCTGGAACTTCTACTCAAGTAATGGCGTTGAATATTTACGAGGAAGCATTCTCGAATAATTTCAGATTTGGCTATGCAAATGCGAAAGCAATGATTCTATTTCTCGTCGTCTTAGTGATTACGTTAATCCAAGTAAGTGTGCTAAAACGCAAGGAGGTAGAAGCATGAGAAAAAATGTTCCGTTATCGATTACGATTAATCTTATTTTAACTGTTTGTGCAGTTATCTCGTTTTTCCCGATTTATATGGCCATTATTAACTCGTTTAAAACACAAGTAGAAATTTTTACTTCTGTATTAGCTTTTCCGACATCATTTTCCTTTGAAAATTATATTGGTGTTTTCGAAGAGTTAAATTTACTTGGTAGTGCGTTTAATACATTGATTGTAACTGTCATTGGGTTAGCGGGAATAGTCTTTTGCGGCTCACTTGCTGGTTATAAATTAGCAAGAACATCTGGGAAGCTTAGTGGATTGTTCTTTATGCTATTTATTGCTTCAATGCTCGTTCCATTCCATTCAATTATGATTACGTTAAGTCAAATGGCAAAAGGTCTTGGCTTACAAGGCTCATTATATGGACTTGGATTAATTTATATAGGTCTCGGTGTAAATATGGCTGTTTTTCTTTACCATGGATTTGTGAAATCGATTCCGAAAGAGCTAGAGGAAGCAGCGAAAATTGATGGCTGTAATGATTTTCAAATTTTCATTCGGATTATTTTCCCATTACTGAAACCAATTACAGCAACGATATTAGTTCTTAACGTTTTATGGCTATGGAATGATTTTCTTTTGCCGCTAATCATGCTAACAGATGTAAATAATTATACGTTAATGTTATCGATTAACTCGTTATTCGGACAATATGTCGCAGATTGGCCAAAAATTTTAGCAGCACTCGTGTTAACAGCACTTCCAGTTATTGTGTTCTATGGCTTTTTCCAAAAATATATTCTCGATGGAATTGCAGATGGGGCGATTAAATAAGGAGAGATAAGTAATGAAGAAATTATTATATGGTGTTGCTTATTATGATGAATATATGCCGTATGAACGGCTTGAGACAGACATTCAAATGATGAAGGAAGCAGGCATCAATGTTGTTAGAATTGCTGAATCAACGTGGAGCACACATGAACCGCAAAATGGGATATTTGACTTTCGCTCAGTAAGTCGAGTGCTTGATGCGATGTATAAAGCAGATATTCAAGTTATCGTTGGCACCCCAACTTATGCGGTACCAACTTGGATGGTAAAGGAGCATCCTGAAGTATTAGCTATTACAAAGAACGGACCTAAGGAATATGGGGCAAGACAAATTATGGATATTACAAATCCTACTTACCTGTTTTATGCAGAAAGAATCATTAGAAAATTGATGGACCATGTAAAGGATCATCCAGCAATAATCGGTTATCAAATTGATAATGAAACAAAGCACTATGATACAAGTGGACCGAATGTCCAGCAGAGATTTATCAAATATTTAAAAGAGAAATTTAAAACAACAGACGCATTAAATGATGAGTTTGGTCTTGCCTATTGGAGTAATAATGTCAATGCTTGGGAAGATATGCCTTCAGTTATTGCAACAATAAATGGTAGCCTCGGTGCCGAGTTTTCAAAATTTCAACGAAAGCTTGTCGACGACTTTTTGGCATGGCAGGTTGAAATTGTTAAGGAATATCGAAAGGAAGGACAGTTTATCACACAAAACTTTGACTTTGAATGGAGAGGCTATTCCTATGGTATCCAGCCAAATGTTAATCATTTTTCTGCCTCAAAGCCATTCGATATCACAGGTGTAGATATTTATCACCCATCACAGGAAGATTTAACAGGGATTGAAATTTCCTTCGGAGGTGATGTTGCTCGTTCAACAAAACAGCAAAATTATCTTGTCGTTGAAACCGAGGCACAAGCCTTTTCAAATTGGACACCCTTTCCAGGACAACTTCGGTTGCAAGCGTTTAGTCATCTTGCATCTGGGGCAAATATGGTTTCTTATTGGCATTGGCATTCTATTCATAACTCCTTTGAAACTTATTGGAAGGGATTATTAAGTCATGATTTACAGCCTAATCCTGTTTATCATGAGGCGAAAACAATCGGGGCCGATTTTAAGCGCTTATCAGCAAAGTTAATTAATTTAAAAAAGAAAAACAAAACAGCAATTCTTGTTAGTAACGAGTCTTTAACAGGGCTAAGTTGGTTTAAGTTTAATCACCATTCTGAGTTAAATTATAACGATATTGTCCGACTTATTTATGATGAACTTTATAAAATAAATGTTGAGGTCGATATCATACATTCTGAAACAGACAATCTAGCAGACTATTCCTTGATTATCGTACCTTGTTTGTATGTTGCTTCAGATGAATTATTAGAAAGACTTAATCAATATGTATATAACGGCGGCCATGCGGTATTCACCTTCAAGTCTGGGTTTACAAATGAAAATCTAAAGGTAAGAACTAGCTCACAACCTGGAATTATTGAAAAAGCATGTGGTGTTCAATACCAAATGTTTGTAGAACCTAAAAATGTGAAGCTAACAAATCATTCATATGATATAGCTGAAGATAATAATGAAGTTCATACGTGGATGGAGCTGCTCACTCCGACAACAGCAAAAGTACTTGCTACATATGACCATCCAGCATGGGGAGAGTATGCAGCGATCACTTGTAATGAATACGGCAAAGGGTTTGCCACATATGTGGGCTGTATTGTTTCAAGCGAGACAATGTCTGAGATATTAATAGATGCAGTTAAGCGGGCAAATATATGGAGACAGGAACAACAATTTCGGTTTCCCGTTATTATTAAAAGTGGTTTAAATGATGCTGGTCATGAAATGAAGTATTTCTTTAATTACTCATTTGAAGAACAAAGCTTTGCTTATCCATTTCATGAAAGCGTTGAATTACTAGAAGATGTAACCTATCAAAATGAGGAAATGATTAAGATAAGTCCTTGGTCATTTAAAATTTTTGAAGTGAAGGAAAGGGGGAGAACCAATAAGTAATAAATGGATTTCAACGAGAAAAACACAACATTTGGTGTGAGTGATATTGCCTTGGAGTGGTATAGCCTAAATGAAGAGCGAAATATACATGTTCATTAGAAGCAGAATCATTTCATACAATTGTATTTGAATAAATATGAGAAAGAGGAGATTAGATGAAGGGAATTCCAGTTGCTATTCAAATGTTTACGTTACGTGATGAAAGTGAAAAGGATTTTGCTGCTACGTTGAAGAAGGTGGCAGAACTAGGATTCGATGGTGTTGAATTTGCTGGGTTCGGAAACCTAACTGCAAGTGAAGTAAAATCTTTATTAGATGAATATCAGCTACAAGCAGCATCAAGCCATGTTCCACTTGAACAATTAAAAGCAAATCTACCAAATGTGATTGAAGAGCAAAAAATAATTGGTAGTAACTATATCGTTTGTCCATATCTATTGCCGGAACAACGAGCGGAAAAGGATTACAAAGAGCTAATCCCATTATTAAATCAGATTGGTGAAGCATGCTATCGTGAAGGTATAACGTTTTGTTATCATAATCATGACTTTGAGCTTGAAAAACTTTCAGATGGCAGAACAGCTTTACAAGCGATTTTAAACGATACAAATCCTGATTATGTTAAAGCAGAATTTGATATTTATTGGCTGACAAAGGCTGGTCAACAACCGGTAGAATGGATGAATGAGTATCAAAATCGAACACCTCTTGTTCATTTAAAGGATATGACATTAGACGAAGAGAAATTTTTTGCTGAACTTGGAACCGGTGGTGTTGATTTAGAAGCAGTGTTACAACTTGGAGAGAAAAATGAGGTCAAATGGTGGGTCGTTGAACAGGACATGACGAAAAGAACACCATTTGAAAGTATTGAAATAAGTATTCAATATTTGAAATCTAAATTACCGTATTTAGTTTAAAAGAATAAGTCGTTACAGTTTAAGGATATCATGACTCTAAATAAAATCATTTCGGATTAAGTAATGTAAATCTTTAAAAATATTCAAAAAATCTACTTGAAGCGTTCATAAGAGTTTGATAAAATGAAATCAATCAAAAAGACTATGTGTAACTGGCGAAACACGGATCACCGTGAGGGAGCACATAGTGTCGTAGCCGTTCGCCTGGGCAGAGGTAGGGAAGTTTTTTCCTTACCTCTTTCTGTTTGTTAGGGGATGATATTTTAAGTTGAAATTACGGAAAAATTGCCTTATTGTAGTATAATACAAATATTCTTAAAATTTAAAATTAACACAAAGGAAAGAGGAGAAATCTAAATGAGTACTACAACGTTAGAAAC
>NZ_CADEPK010000263.1 GCF_902829255.1 Metabacillus niabensis
CTATATTAAAGGAGATACATATGAAGCGACAAATATTAGAAGAAATCAAAGCAAACAATACGATTATTATTCATCGTCATGTAAGACCTGACCCAGATGCTTACGGATCACAATGCGGCCTTGCTGAGTTATTAAAAGCGTCATACCCAGATAAAACAATTTATGTTGTAGGGGAAAGTGACCCAGCGTTAGATTTTCTTTACAAAATGGATATAGTTGAGGATGAGATTTATAAAGAAGCGTTAGTCATTGTTTGTGATACAGCAAACCAGGCTCGTATTAGTGACCAACGCTATAAAAATGGAAAAAAACTTATTAAGATTGACCATCACCCAAATGAAGATCAGTATGGAGATTTATTATGGGTAGATACATCTGCAAGTGCTACGAGTGAAATGATTTATGAATTATATTTAGAAGGAAAGGAATTTGGCTTAGTCCTAACTAAAAAAGCTGCTAAGCTATTATTTGCTGGAATTGTCGGTGATACAGGACGCTTCCTTTTCCCGAGTACAACAGAGAAGACATTTCGTTATGCAAGTGCTCTTATCTCTGAAGGAATTGAATTTACACCTTTATATAATGAACTATATAAAACAAAACGAAATGTTGCGAAATTAAGCGGTTATGTTCTACAGAATTTTACGTTGAGCTCGTCGGGAGCAGCATCGATGTTTATTACAAAAGATATTTTAGCAGAATATGGTGTCACACCATCTGAGGCATCTCAGTTAGTTGGGATTCTTGGAGACATTGAAGGTGTAAAATCATGGGTGTTTTTCGTTGAAGAGGAAAAGCAAATCCGTGTTCGATTGCGCTCGAAAAATATTGTAATCAATCAATTAGCAAAAAAATATAATGGTGGCGGTCATCCTCTTGCTTCAGGTGCTTCAGTATATAGTTGGGAAGAAGCAAAACAAGTTGTAAACGACTTAGAAGAGCTTTGCCAGCAAAATTAATATGTAGAGAAGGGTCGGAATAACTTTCCGAACCTTTTTCTATTCAAATATACATTACGCGTAGCTCGAAGGTGATTAAGCGCTTACTTTTCGGCGTTTGGAATAAACCAATAGCCGATTTCGGTAGCATCCTCGTACACATCTAGGTTTAATATTTGAATCTCCTTTTTTATCAATCTCGCTATCTCTGGTGATTCAACATATGCAGTAAACCCCTTTTTAATAATCTCAATTTTCTCCTTTGCAAGCTTTTTGGCAAATATAAGATCCAAATTAATCCCTCCATTCCAATTTAGTAGTCCAATGGCAAAGGGTGTGCATGCTTACTTAAGTTCTCCATAGAAAATTTCGATTAATGGATAATTGACAATAGAATACAAAGTTTTAAATTAATGTAATGCTTGAGAAAATTAGGTGAAAACGGAGCTTATTTTTGACGAAAAACCCATTAGTACGTTATTCATTTGAAAATCCGTATAAATAGTTAAGATGATAAGTAGAGTTTGAGGTTGTTATGAAAAGTGTGTCTATTTCTATAATATCGAAAATGGAGAAAAAATGTAATCATTTTTTTAACATAATGAGAAAAATGGTAAAATCCTACCTTTTTTGTGATAAATACAATAAATTATCGTTAAATACGAATAGAAAAGACAACAAAAAAACTGCTGTAATATAATCTTCAAATTACGTTTTATTGACAGCTATGTAACTGTCAATGAAATATAATATTCCAGCAGTATAGTTTAATATTTAATATTAGATTAAAGAAATTTCAACTTCAATATAAATTGTTGTATATAACATGAATTTAGTCATTTTTAGTTTATAATCTTTACCGTCAACCTTATGAGTTTTATTTTCAACAATATTTTCAATTAGTTTATAATTGGCATAAACGCTTTCCATATCTTTGGCAATTAAATCTGCTAAATTATCCTTTACATCATCCTCAATTTTTTTAATCCGGAAGTCTTTAAACAAATATTTTTCACCATTCACTAAATGGACATTAATTGCTTGAACAGTAATTTTCTTTTGTGCCTCTTTGTTTATTTTGGAGTACTCTTCTTGGTATAGCTCCTTATCCTTTTCTAAATCTTGTATCGTTACTTTTTGCTTATCAATGATTGTCCTATGTTTTTCTTGGAGGACACCATAAATAAATAAAAAAACAATCCAGCTAATAATTGCTCCAATCGCGACTCCAGAGAAGAAACGTTGCCAGGAAGGCTGTTGATAGTACGGAGGAATCCTCATGAGATATGCTCCTGGGTAAGCCAAAGAATGACTAACCAGCCAGTTTGTGCTCCACCCATACCAGATATAATAAGCAAAACCTGTTTGATAATATCTCTTGTCTCTCCCTGGAAAATCCCACGTTCAAAGCTGTAGAAGGCATCGAATGTTCCGCCAATTGCTGCAACAAGTGCCCATATTTTTAAACGATTAGCAAATTCAAACATTTTTGTTAATGGTGGCTCACCTGCGAGAAAAGCACCGATTGCGCCGATCAATGTCCCTCCCAAAATAACACCTAATGCGATAAAATAACTATGAATAAAAGCTGGGATAAATGCCTCATTCTCCATATCAATCAACCCCCTATAATCATATATATGGACGACCTTTTTTAAGTATGTTTTGTTTTCCAAAATAACGCTCCAGGAAAAATAAATTCATAGTTGAAATGTTTGGGTAGAAAAGCGTAAGCTCATACTTGGCTTATTTCTCATATTTGTCATTTAGAAAACGGTAGGAATATAATAAAAGAGGAATGTTGTTTAAGCTAAAAAAAAGAACCGCTAGAAAGGAGGGATTTGTTTGTCTTTCATACACCTTCAAATAAAAAGTGCTTATAGTCTTTTATCAAGTGCAGTGAAACTAGACAAGCTTGTAAGCAAAGCGAAGGAACTTAATTATAAAGCATTGGCATTAACAGATGAGCAAGTCATGTATGGGACAGTTGAGTTTTATAAACTTTGCAAACGAAATGGAATTAAGCCAATCATTGGAATGAAATTAAATATAATCGAAGAAAATTCTACTAAATCATCTTCTACCTCACTTGTATTATTAGCTGAAAACAATGATGGATATCAGAACCTAGTAAAAATAAGTAGTGCCATTCAAACAAAATCACCAGAAGGTTTACCTGAAAGATGGCTTAAAAGTTATAGTAAAGGGTTAATTGCTTTTACATCTGGTCATGAAGGGTTAATGGAGCAATATGTTTTGGATAATCAAATGGATCAAGCGATGCAGCAAATAAAAAAATATCAATCTCTTTTTGGTAAGGATAGCTTTTACGTAGGGATACATAGCAAATGGGTAAAGCAGGCTAATTCCCTCCTTCCAAAGTTAACAGATTTATGTCATAAAATGGACGTGCAAACTGTAGCAGTAACAGATGTATCCTATATAGAAAAAGATGATGTTCTTGCCTACCGATGTTTATCTGCTATAAAAAACGGGGAAGTACTTTCCGAGGATCAAATAGATTTAGATGACCATAAACATGAGAAATTAACATCACAGCAGGAAATGACCCGGATTTTTGAACAGTACCCAGATGCACTTGAGAATACTTTAATGATTGCAAAGCGCTGTCAAGTTGATTTAAATCTTGGAGCTACACAATTACCTAAATACCCTACTCCTAACAAGGAAAGTGCAGATGAATATTTAGAGCAATTGTGCATTCAAGGATTATATGAAAGATTTGCTACTCCAGATCAAATTTATAAGGAAAGATTAGCCTATGAATTAAAAATCATTAAAAATATGAACTTTAGTGATTATTTTCTAATTGTTTGGGATTTTATGAAGTATGCTCATGAAAATGGAATTTTAACAGGCCCTGGTCGAGGATCTGCAGCGGGATCACTCGTATCATATGTATTGAAAATAACGAATGTTGATCCAATTAAACACCGCCTTCTTTTTGAACGTTTTTTAAACCCAGAACGAATTACAATGCCTGATATTGATATCGACTTTCCAGATACGAGACGGGATGAGGTTATCGGGTACGTTGCAAGGAAATATGGTGAATTACATGTTGCTCAAATCATTACGTTTGGTACCTTTGCGGCAAAGGCTGCTATTCGCGATGTTGGTAAAGTCATGGGAGCTTCTACAAAGGAAGTCGAAATTCTTACAAGACAAATTTCATCGCGCCCTGGTGTTAAGCTATCTGATGCGATTGCAGAATCAAAGAGCATACAAAAACTAATTCAAGAAAATAAAATGTATAAAAAAATGATCGAGATTGCTATAAAAATTGAAGGACTTCCTAGACATACGTCAACACATGCGGCAGGTGTTGTACTAAGCAGTCAGCCGTTAACAAATATTGTACCTATTCAAAAAGGGCAGCAAGATGTTTACCTCACGCAATTTTCTATGGATTATTTAGAGGATTTAGGTTTACTAAAAATGGATTTCCTTGGATTAAGGAATTTAACACTAATTGAAAATATCATAAGCCTAATTAAGCGTGGAGAAGGACATACAGTTGATTTAACGAGCATATCTTATCATGATGAGAAAACATTTTCATTGCTTTCAAGAGGAGATACGACAGGGATATTCCAATTGGAATCAGAGGGGATGAGAAGTGTATTAAAACGCTTGAAGCCAACAAATCTTGAAGATATTGTTGCAGTTAATGCATTATACCGTCCGGGTCCTATGGAAAATATTCCTTTGTATATTGAAAGGAAGCATAAACGGAATCCTATCCAATATTTACACCCCGATGTTGAGCCGATTTTGAAATCTACCTACGGTGTTATTGTTTATCAAGAGCAAATTATGGAAATTGCATCAAAAATTGCAGGCTTTACATTAGGTGAAGCGGATTTGTTAAGGAGAGCTGTTGGGAAAAAGAAAAAAGAAGTGCTTGATAAGGAACGTGAGCATTTTGTTAATGGTTGTTTAGCAAATGGATATGATAATGAGGTAGCAAATAATATATATGATTTAATTGTTAAATTTGCGAACTATGGTTTTAATCGCAGTCATGCAGTAGCCTATAGTGTTATTGCCTATCAACTAGCCTACTTAAAAGCAAACTATCCACTTTACTTTATGACAGCACTCTTAACAAGTGCAACTGGAAATGATGAAAAAGTTGCTTCTTATATCCGCGAGGCAAAGCAAATGAATATAACGATTTTACCACCTTCTATTAATCATAGTGCATATCCATTCCTTGTTGAAAATGGATGTATTCGTATTAGCTTAGCTTGTATAAAAAATGTTGGGATTGTAGCGATAAAAGAAATTTTCCATGAAAGGAAAAAAAGGAAATACACGGATTTATTTGATTTTTGCATAAGGGTCTCACAGAAAATTATTAATCGAAGAATTATGGAGCAACTCATTTTTTCAGGTGCAATGGATGATTTTGGTGTTGATCGAGCTATTTTACTAGCGAGCCTTGATGTTGCTATCGAACATGCTGAGCTACTATCGCCAACGACAGACAACCAATTTGATTTATTCCTTAATGAAGAATTTTCGATAAAGCCTAAATATATCGAGGTTGAAAACTTCAAGATCGATGAGAAGCTCAAATTTGAAAAAGAAGCTCTTGGCTTCTATTTTTCAAAACATCCTGCAGAATTATACCGGGATCGCCTCGAGCAAGCAGGAGCTATATATATATCTGAAGTAAATCAAACTTTTGACAGAAAAATTTCTCTAGGAGCAATGCTAATTAGTAAACGGTCAATACGTACAAAAAAAGGGGAAGTAATGTCGTTTATCGTTATTGGAGATGAGACTGGAGAACTTGATGCAGTTTTGTTTCCAAGTGTATACGCAAAGTTTAGTGAAGTATTATCAACAGGGCGAATTTTCCTATTTACTGGAAAAATCGAAAAACGTCAAGAAAAATGGCAAATGATTATTCAAGATATTTGCATTGCTCAGAACTTAGTTGAAAATGAAGGAAATGAAAAGCTATTTATCAGAATCGAAAAATCCTTTTTACCTCAAAAACTCAATGAGGTGAAAAAACAATTGAAAAAATTCCACGGAAAAACACCTGTATATTTATTTTATGAGGCAGATAAAAGGACGGTTCAGCTTCCAGAGGAATTTTTCGTATCTCCAACGGAAGAATCAATTGATTGTCTAAGATCATTACTTGGTATAGGAAATGTTGTATTAAGAAGGAAAGAAAATCATCAAAAAACGTAGAATGTAAGTTTGGATGTTAACATGGACAAACTAGTATAGCATACTTTACAAAAGAATGAATTATGTTATCATTTAGTAATGATTATTAGTGGTCTGACCACTCTAATAATCATTACTTTACAAGGTTAAAAAGGGGATGTTTATGATGTCATTGCGTGAAGAAGCATTACATATTCATCGTGTTAATCAAGGGAAATTAGAATCGAAAGCAAAAATACCAGTTCGGAATGCGCATGATTTAAGTTTAGCCTATTCACCAGGTGTTGCTGAGCCTTGTAAAGATATTTATGATGATAAAAATAAAGTATATGATTATACAATGAAAGGAAATATGGTTGCAGTTGTTTCAGATGGGACAGCAGTGTTAGGTTTAGGAAATATCGGCCCTGAAGCAGCATTACCTGTAATGGAAGGGAAAGCGGTGCTTTTTAAAAGCTTTGCAGGTGTTGATGCTTTTCCGATTTGTCTTAATACTACAGATGTTGAACAAATCATCAATACAGTCAAATTACTTGAACCAACATTTGGCGGAATTAATCTAGAGGATATTGCTGCACCAAACTGCTTCGTCATTGAAGAGCGATTAAAGAAGGAAACAAATATACCAATCTTTCATGATGATCAACACGGTACTGCAATTGTAACGGTTGCTGGTCTTGTAAATGCGCTAAAGCTCGTTGGGAAAAGTATGTCAAATATTCGTGTCGTTGCTAATGGTGCTGGTGCTGCTGGAATTGCAATTATCAAACTTTTATATACATATGGGGTAAGAGACATCATTATGTGTGACACAAAAGGAGCAATATTTGAAAATCGATTGACTGGGATGAATGAAGTAAAAGCAGCTGTAGCTAAGTATACAAATCGCGACCAAAAGGAAGGATCCCTCGCTGATGTAATTAAAGGAGCAGATGTTTTTATTGGGGTTTCTGTTGAGGGGGCTTTGACAAAAGACATGGTGCTTTCAATGAATGAAAAGCCAATTATCTTTGCTATGGCTAATCCAGTACCAGAGATTATGCCAGAGGATGCAAAAGAGGCAGGGGCTTTGGTTATTGGAACAGGTCGTTCTGATTATCCTAACCAAGTGAACAATGTTCTAGCATTTCCGGGGATTTTTAGAGGTGCGTTAGATGTAAGAGCGACTCATATTAACGAAAAAATGAAGGTTGCGGCAGTTGAGGCAATTGCATCTTTAATTAAGGAAGACGAACTAAAACCTGAATATGTCATTCCTGCACCATTTGATCCAAGAGTAGCCCCAGCAGTAGCCTCTGCAGTAGCAAAAGCTGCAATGGAAACAGGTGTTGCTCGAATCAAAGTAGATCCTGAGCAAGTTGCAGAGAAGACAAGACAGATGGCTATAATTAAATAAAGTGAGTGATTTGTCTTTGACCAATGAAAAATCAAAAGTTTATATAGATATTCTTCATTACATTCGTATCTATATAACTGAAAACCAACTTTCTTATGGAGACAAAATCCCTTCTGAAAGAGAGCTTGCCGAAAAGCTAAATGTTGGTAGATCATCCGTTAGAGAAGCTTTGCGAGCTCTTGAACTGCTAGGAATGATTGAAACAAGAAGAGGAGAAGGTACGTTTCTTAAGGATTTTCGGGATCATAATTTAATTGATTTACTTGGAACGTTTATTTTAGAAGACTCTAAGGCTATTGATGATGTAATTGAGATGAATAATATGCTAGAGTATAACGCAATTCAGTTATTATTACGTTCTAATCATGAAAGTGAATTAAGAGCTCTTGAAAAGCGTTTAGTACATGAGGGGTTAACTAGATATGAATTTATGAAAGAGCTTGTCCAATTAGCAAATAATCATTTGCTTTATCGCATTTGGATCGTTTTAAATGAATATGTATCTCTAGTTCATAAACATGTTAATGTGGAAGTTGATGCAGTAGATAAAATGAAAGAACTGGTTGCCTCTTTGCTAGAAAGAAAACAAACTGAGGTATTAACTTCATATCAAAAATTATCCCTAAAATAATTGTCGAATACCAAATGACAAATTCCAACAACATGACTGTTAGTAATTCGTTAAAGTAGGGATAACGACAAAAGAATAAGATGACCTTTCATCAATTTTTTTATTGCTCTTTATTATTGGTTCTTTCCGTAAAGATTGTTGTTTTACAAGTAACATATTTAAACAGATGTTGAAGATAGCGGAGATGCAAGAATTTTAGCGGGAGTAAAGTATTAAAGATATTTGCATAAGAGCACTCTGTTAAATGAATCTAAAACAAAAGCTAAATAGTTTTCAAGCAACAAAGTATGCGAAATAGCCTTTATTAAGAGTGAAAGAAGCTTCTTCTAATCGATTTATACATTTGGAAGAGTATGGTGTTTCATAAATACTAATAGTTAAATAAGAATTGGAGAGAAACAGCTTCAGAAAAGGAGAGGTACCATTTTGTTAAAAGATTTATTTACAAAACCAACAA
>NZ_CADEPK010000264.1 GCF_902829255.1 Metabacillus niabensis
ATATGAGACAAATGATAGTAGTCTTCCATTACGTCGGGACGTTAAATCTTTAGGACATATTCTTGGAGAGATCCTGGTTCATCATGGGGGTACGGAGCTACTAGATAAAGTTGAAAAATTACGAGTGATGGCAAAAACTCTTCGAAATAATTTTGATCAAGAGATTTATAATGAATTAAAAGAAGAAATAGTGAATTTAGACCCACCGATGCGTAAACAAGTCATTCGCGCTTTCTCAATTTATTTCCATCTTATCAATGCCGCAGAGTCAAATCACCGCATTCGTCGACGTCGCGAATACCAGCTCCAGGATAACAATATCGTTCAACCAGCATCAATTGAAAGTGCAATTTTATCTCTTAAGGATAATGAAATTGGTGTGGAAACGATTCAAAAGGTGTTAAACACTTTATCGCTAGAGCTAGTTATTACAGCACATCCGACAGAAGCAACGAAGCGTTCTGTAATTGAGATTCAAAAGAGAATTGGGAATATTTTGAAAAATCTAGATAATAACATGCTGACAAAAAGAGAGCGTAAAAAGCTTGAAGACAGTCTTTTAAACGAAGTTACGATTTTATGGCAAACAGATGAGCTGCGACATCGGAAACCAACGGTCATGGATGAGGTACGTAATGGGTTGTATTATTTCGACCAAACGTTTTTTGAAGTACTCCCAGATATTCACCAAGATCTTGAGGAAGGACTTACTGAGCAATTTCCAGGTCATAAATGGGAAGTTCCTAATTTCCTTCGTTTCGGTTCATGGATTGGTGGAGACCGTGATGGAAATCCAAATGTAACTCCAGAGGTAACGTGGGAAACTTTAGAAAAACAACGTGAGCTTGCATTGAAAAAATACCGCGAGGCATTAATTTTAGCGATGAAGCGATTTAGTCAATCGACAACACGAGTAGAGATTAGTACGGAATTAATCGAAAATGTTGAAAAGGATGAACAAATTTATTTAACAGAAGATAAAAAATGGCATGTTGAAAATGAAATCTATCGCAGAAAAATCGCTGTCATTTTAACGCGCTTAAAAGAGGTTGGCAAATCAGACATTGGCTATCGATCTGCTGAAGAGCTTCTTGAGGACTTATACATTATTCAACGAAGCGTTGCATTGCACCAACCAGCGAATCAAGACTTAAACATGCTGAAAAAGCTAATTCGCCAAGTTCAATTATTTGGCTTCCATTTAGCAACACTTGATATTCGAAATCATAG
Organism: Metabacillus niabensis; assembly: GCF_902829255.1. GTDB lineage: Bacteria > Bacillota > Bacilli > Bacillales > Bacillaceae > Metabacillus > Metabacillus niabensis. The sequence continues at coordinate 1,231 of NZ_CADEPK010000264.1, forward strand.
TGGCGAGCATGAAGCTGCAATAACAGAAATTCTTCGAAAAGTAAAGGTAGCGGAAAATTATTCTGAATTATCAGAAGAGGAAAAGCTTAAGACGCTTGAATCTGTATTAAAGGATCCTCGTCCGTTATTATTATTAAATGAGGATTATACGAAAGAAACACAACAAATGATTAAAGTCTTTACAACGATTAAAAAGGCACATGATACATTTGGGAAAAAATCGATCCTCGTATACTTAGTAAGCATGACACAATCAGCAAGTGATTTACTTGAAGTGTTAGTACTTGCGAAAGAAGCGGGAATTTATCGCCTTCATGCAGATGGCTCAGTCGAAAGTCATTTAAATGTTGCACCACTTCTTGAAACGATTGATGACTTAGTTGCAGGCCCAGCCATTATGGAAACATTGTTTAATATGGATGTTTATCGTAATCACTTGAAAATCCATGGAGATTCTCAGGAAATTATGCTTGGATATTCCGACGGAAGTAAAGACGGTGGAACGTTAACTGCAAACTGGAAGCTGTACAAAGCACAGCTTGAAATTCACCATATGGCGAAGCGGTACAATATTGGATTGAAATTCTTCCATGGACGCGGCGGTTCACTTGGACGTGGTGGCGGTCCATTAAATAGAAGTATTTTGTCACAGCCAGCAGAAACACTTGGTGATGGCGTGAAAATTACTGAGCAAGGGGAAGTATTATCTGCCCGTTATTTATATGAAGATATTGCATATCGTAGTCTTGAACAGGCTACCTCTACGTTATTAGTAGCGTCTGTTAATTTATCGGAGGATTCAGAGCAACAGCATCTCAGGGAAAAAGTTTGGGAAGAGGCGATGGAGGAAATCTCAGCGGTTTCCCTCAAAAAATATCAATCTCTAGTATTTGAGGATCCAGACTTCCTAACATATTTTACAGAAGCAACACCTTTAAACGAAGTTGGTGAATTAAACATTGGATCACGTCCGATGAAACGGAAGGATCGGAATCGCTTTGAAGATTTACGTGCGATTCCATGGGTATTCGCTTGGACTCAAAGTCGTCAATTAATCCCTGCGTGGTATGCAGCGGGAACAGGTCTTGAAGAGTTTGCTTCAAAAAGCGAAGAAAATTTAAAGCTATTGCAGCGTATGTATCTTGAATGGCCTTTCTTCCGTTCAACAATCGATAATTTACAAATGGCGTTAATGAAGGCAGACATTACGACTGCAAAGGAATATACGTCACTTGTCAAAGATAAGACAATTGCTGAGAGAATTTTTGGTAATATTGTTGAAGAATATGAGAAAACAAAAGAAATATTATTAAAAATTTCTGGTGACGAAGAGCTGCTAGACCATACACCAAATATTAAAGAATCAGTCTATCGCAGAAATCCTTATGTAGATCCATTGAACTTCTTACAAGTTGAGCTGATTAAGGAGCTTCGTGCTCAAGAGGAGCCAAATGAGGAGTTGTTAACGGAAGTGTTGTTAACAATTAGTGGTATTGCAGCGGGATTACGTAATACTGGTTGATAAAGAGTTATATAAATCATCATTAATCGTCCACTGCAATATTGGGTGGACGATTATACATAATTTTGATGATCATTTCGCTAAAGATGAAATCTAGAAATCCATTTCATTAGCATCATATTAAGACATCTATTGGTAGAGGAGTAAGAGGATATGAATAAAATGAAAGCACCATTCCGCGCAGACCATGTAGGTAGTTTCCTAAGACCTGAGCGATTAAAAAAAGCTAGAATCGAAAAGCAAAATGGCGAGATTACAGCTGAACAATTACGGGCTATTGAAGATGAAGAAATCATTCGCCTTGTTGAAAAGCAGAAGGAAGTCGGTCTAAAGGCAGTCACAGATGGTGAATTAAGAAGAGCATGGTGGCATTTTGACTTCCTAGCAGGCCTTGATGGAGTAGAGCTCTATGAAACAGAATCTGGAATTCAATTTAATGGAGTAAAAACGAAAGCACACGGAATCAAAGTAACAAGCAAAGTAGATTTTACAAACCATCCAATGATTGAAGACTATAAATTTCTACATCAAATTGCTGGTGATCATGTAGCGAAGTTTACGATTCCAAGTCCGAATATGTTGTTTTTTAGAGGCTATATAGAGGAGGAAGCTTATCCAACTCAAGAGCAATTATTTGAGGATTTGATTGTTGCTTACCAAAAGGCAATCAAGGCATTTTATGATGCTGGCTGTCGTTATTTACAATTAGACGATACATCATGGTCTGTCTTTTTCTCTGAACAGGGAAAAGAGCAAATCAAAGCACGTGGTCAAGAGCCTGACAAGCTTCTTCAATTATTTGCTAGAGCAATTAATGAGTCTATTGCAAATAAACCAGAGGATATGGTTATCACCATGCATATTTGCAGAGGAAACTTCAAATCTACCTATGCAGCTTCTGGTGGATATGAAAATGCCTCAGAAGTAATTTTTGGCGGTTTAAATGTTGATGGACTATTCCTTGAATTTGATGATGAACGTTCAGGTGGATTTGAGCCACTTCGCCATGTAAACCGAAAGGACCTTCAGCTTGTATTGGGTCTCATTACATCAAAATTTGGTGAATTAGAAAACCCTGAAAATGTGAAGGCAAGAATAGCAGAGGCAAGTCAATATGTTGGCTTAGAACAAATTTGTTTAAGCCCTCAATGTGGTTTTGCTTCAACGGAAGAAGGAAACCTATTAACAGAGGAGCAACAATGGGACAAGGTCCGACATGTTATCGAAATTGCAAATGATGTATGGAAATCATGATTAGGTGAAAGAGAAAGCAGCAGAATGACGATCTGCTGCTTTTACTGTTTAATCATCAATCTCTTCTTCAATGAATGTTTTTAACCTTTCATATTGTTCTTCATAAATATATTTACTCGTCCAGCCTAATAACTTCGTAGCAACTTTATATAGGAAATTACTAGGAATAATGCTAGCTTCAACAATTAATCTTGTACCATGATATTCTCTTGATAATTCGTATTTAGAAATGCTTAGCCCTTCTTTTGTTTGAGAGTGCATGACGATTTTATACGGGGGCTTAAACTCTATTAAAACAGATTCGATTATCATCACTTTCTTGTCTATTTTTTGAACGGTTTTAAACTTCGTACCAGGCCTCGCTAATTCCTTATCCTCTGGAGCTTCATAAATATTTTCCACGAACAATGTATTCCAACATTTAATTTTTTCATCGTCATTGACATAATCAAAGACAACATCAATTGGTGCGTTAATAACCTCTTCATAACGATAAACTAATAATTCTTTCACTTTTAATCCCTCTATCTTCTATTTATGTCATCTGATTCTAGTTTAACTAATTCTAATTACCTATTTAACCATTAATTTCATAACATGTAAATGTCTAACAGAATAAAAAGATTTCATTTTGTGAGGTTCTGAAAAAGCGACATTTTCAGTGGCCTTCATTTTATAAATGACATTTTATTTTTAAGGAGTTTTTTATCGTGAAAAAGCAGGACTCTTTACATA
>NZ_CADEPK010000265.1 GCF_902829255.1 Metabacillus niabensis
ATATTAATCTATAGAAAGCAAAAAAATCACAGAATTCAAATTCTCACATTGAAAATAATGAGATCCTGTGGTAAATTTATATAGATAGACATTGATTGATTATATTTTCGTATATTATCCCTACTTTAATTATACGGTATAATCTATTCTTTCGTCAACCCTTATTTTTATTTTTTAAGGAGTGTTCGCTATGGATTCGAATTTTCAGCAGGAGCAAAAACGAGTAACAGATGTAATGGAAGTAATTGAAAAGCGAATCAGCAGATTGGAGGAAGAAACTACACAGCGCCGGAACGAAGTGGTTCAAATCCGTAAACACTTTAATGATGAAATCAAGGTGAATATGGATACATTCGACGATTTTCTTGAGACAATCATCGGTTTGCGACAGGAGGCTCAAGCTCTTTCTGTAAGTCAAAGCACGCATAGACATGCATCTAAGAGATTGTCTACACTGCGTCGTATGCAGGAGGTTCCTTACTTTGGCAGAATTGATTTCATTGAAGATGGAATGCCAACAAAGGAACAAATATATATTGGAATCTCAACGCTTACTGATGAAAGTGGCGACAATTTCCTTATCTACGACTGGAGGTCACCGATCGCAAGTGTTTACTACGATTACCAGCCTGGTCCAGCGAAGTATGCAACCCCAGAAGGCGAAATCGAAGGCATATTGGAGAGAAAATGGCAGTATCTTATCCGCGGCGGCATTCTATATTCCATGTTCGACACGAGTATCACTATTGGAGACGAGATTTTACAGGAGGTACTAGGGAAAGGGAATGATAAACATATGCACAATATAGTAGCGACCATACAACAGGAGCAAAACCGGATTATCCGTCATGATCGAGGGAAGCTTCTCATTGTCCATGGCGCTGCCGGAAGCGGCAAGACATCAGCTGCCTTGCAGAGGATTGCATATTTGCTTTACAAATATCGGGGAAATCTGAATCCAGAGCAAATCATTTTATTTTCACCTAATACGATGTTTAATAAGTATGTATCAAATGTCCTTCCAGAACTTGGCGAAGAAAATATGCAGCAGGTCACCTTTCAGGAATATTTAGATCATCGGCTAAGTAAAGAGTTTCAAGTTGAAAATCCATACGAGCAATTGGAATATGTTTTAACTGCTAAAAATACTCCTTCGTATCATTCAAGGGTTGCGAGCATACAGTTCAAAGCTTCAACTCGTTTTTTTAAGGTGATCGAGAAATACAGGAAGTCACTGGAGTTATCAGGAATGCTATTTAACTCTATTAAATTTAGAGGAAAGCCGATTGTTACTGCCGAGCAAATAGCTGAAAGGTTTTATCATAACGACACTACACTGCGCTTTCCAAACAGACTTGAAAAACTAAAGGATTGGCTAATTAAAAAATTAAATGATGCTGAAAAAGTCGAATGGAAAAAGCCATGGGTACAAGAAGAAATTGAGCTTCTTAGCGAAGACGATTACCGTAAGGCATATACCTACTTGGCAAAAAAACGAGGATTCAAAAGAGAATCGATTGCTGATTATGAAATGGAGACGAAAGCACTGGCGAGATTGATTGTGCATCAAAAATTGAAGCCGGTGCGAAAACGAATAATGGCGTTTCAATTTGTCGATTTAAAAGGGATTTACAAGCAGTTATTTTCTGATTCTATACAGATTAAACAGTGGATAGGTGAAGAAATACCTGAGGGATTGGTGGAGATTTGTCAGCTTACACTGGAAATGCTTGATGAAGGCAATCTTTTTTATGAAGACGCTACTCCTTTTTTACTTATAAAAGAGCTGATTCAAGGCTTTCAGACAAACAGCTCGATAAAGCATGTACTTGTTGACGAGGCACAGGATTACTCACCGTTTCAATTCGAGTTTCTAAAGCGTTTATTTCCTTTAGCGAGGATGACAGTGCTAGGTGACTTTAATCAGGCAATATTCTCCCATGCACGAGAAATGGATGATTTTCACACAGTTATGAGTATATTCGGTAAAGATGATACAGAAGTAATGAACATGGCACGAAGCTACCGATCCACAAAACCGATTATTGAATTTACACGCAAATTAATTCCTAATGGCGAACGGATTATCCCTTTTGAGCGCGACGGAGAGCGCCCCGTGCTAACACGAATAAATAATCATACAGAACTGCATCACTCTATCACATCCAAAGTTACAACTTTGCGAAGTCTTGGGTATAACAGCATTGCGATTATATGTAAATCAGCTGAGGAAAGTAAACATGCATTTGAAGCCTTATCCAACATTAAAGATATTAAGCTCTTGACGAACAGCTCAATTGAATATGAACAAGGTGTTGTAGTAATACCTTCATACTTGTCAAAAGGTATCGAATTCGATGCTGTCATTATTTATGATGCATCAGAGCAAGTATACGGTGATGAGAGTCTCCGCAGACTATTTTACACTGCCTGTACAAGAGCTATGCATTATTTGCAACTTTACAGTTTAGGAATACCAACCCCATTATTGAAAAACATCTTGCGGGATAGTTTCACTGAATCTTGACTTAAATAAATTTTTCCATTGTTAATACTTACTTAACTTAGAAAGTAGGACTGATCATTTATGGCAAAGGATTTCAATTCTGTTCAAAAAAGACCGCCATATGGCATGATTTCGATTTTATTTATCGGGGCATTTGTTGCAATTTTGAATGAAACATTACTAAATATTGCTCTTCCAGCCATTATGGAGGAATTCGACGTTAATGCTACCGCAGTACAATGGCTTTCAACAGGTTATATGCTTATAAACGGTATATTAATTCCAACAAGTGCTTTTTTTATTCAGCGTTTTTCTGATAAAAAGCTATTTCTTACAGCAATGTCTTTGTTTACTTTAGGAACATTCCTAGCTAGTATTGCACCAGCATTTGGTGTGTTATTAGGGGCACGAATGATTCAAGCTTCAGGATCCGCGATTATGATGCCTTTACTAATGAATGTCATGCTTACCGCATTTCCAGTTGAAAAAAGAGGGTCAGCAATGGGGATGTTTGGTCTTGTTATGATTACAGCACCAGCGATTGGACCGACTCTTTCTGGATGGTTGATTGAGCATTACAGCTGGAGAATGTTATTTGACCTTGTTCTTCCAATTGCCTTACTAACTTTAGTTTTTGCAGCCTTTAAATTAAAAGATGTAACACCACAACGTGCGATTAAGCTTGATATATTCTCTCTCGTTTTATCAAGTATAGGATTTGGCGGCTTGCTTTATGGCTTTAGTTCCGCTGGGGAAAAAGGCTGGGATAGTCCAATCGTGTACGGAACGATTGTTATTGGCTCGCTTGCTTTAATTACCTTTATCCTTCGGCAGCTTCGGATGGACGATCCAATGCTTGAGTTTCGTATTTATAAGTATCCAATGTTTGCCTTGTCATCAGCGATATCAATTGTTATTTCGGTTGCGATGTTTTCGGCAATGATCTTGCTGCCTATCTACGTGCAAACCATTCGAGGGATTTCACCAATGGAATCTGGTCTATTAATGCTTCCTGGAGCTATTATTATGGGGATTATGTCGCCAATAACAGGGAAGCTCTTCGATAAATATGGGGCAAGAATATTAGCTGTGATCGGGTTGATCATAACTGTTGTGACCTCTTTTTACTTTAGCAAAATCGGTATGAATACCCCATATTCTACCCTTGTTCTGCTTTATACATTACGTATGTTTGGGATGTCAATGGTTATGATGCCGGTCATGACAAATGGTTTGAATCAGCTACCAGCTCAAAATAATCCACACGGAACAGCCTTAAACAATACACTCCAGCAAGTATCTGGGGCAATTGGTTCTGCGTTGTTGATTACTGTAATGAACAATCAAACGAAAAGAAAAGCAGAGGAATTAGCTTCTGACGCAATGGCAAATATAGGTGAAAGTGCAGCAACTACATCTGAACTACAACAGCAAATTATGAATGAAGCGATGTTGCACGGTATTAATTATACCTTTTTCATTTCTTCATTGATTGCGGTTTTAGCACTCATTCTAGCTTTCTTTATTAAAAGAGTAAAACCAAATCAAGAAGATAAGACAGATGAAGAAGTTGCTGTGAAGCAGTTAGATGTTGTTAAAGATTAATAAATATACTTAAAAAGTCGGGTAATGCCTACCTTAAGCATAATCCGACTTTTTTGTTCTTTAATAAGTGAAATATAATCTTCATTAAACTCAAGTTAAAGTTAATGTAAGATTGTACTTAAAGAAATAGGGTAATGGAGTTTTTCGGCAGCTTCTTTTTATGCTTAAAGCATCAATTGTTTTATAAAAGGAGTACCAAGGGAAATTTATTCATTTTAGCTAGGTTTTGCAAGGCAAGTATGTATAAGAAAATAAAATGTTAACGTAAAAGTCTTTAGAACTAACATTCCAAAGTTTTTTATTTTGGTTTAAATGGTTTAAAAAGCATTAACTATAATAAGTTTTGATGTTTGCAAACAATGCCGACAAATGACAATAGCTTTAATCGTTTAACATATTTGTATCCTGCTCCTCAATGTGTTTGTTCATTTATTCTTTATACTTTTTTTATACTTTTCTAGACAAATTATTTATACCTGCCACTTATTATAAATTTATAAACTTTGAAAGGTTGATAGATATGTCGGAAACGATTCTTAAAGCAACGAATATTTCAAAAATATACGGTAAACATAGAG
>NZ_CADEPK010000266.1 GCF_902829255.1 Metabacillus niabensis
TTGCATATGAAGCTGTAGATGCATTTATTGATTGGTTAACTTACCATAAGTCGGTTAAAAAAGTGATTATGGAATGTTCAATCGCACAAAATCAAGCAATTCGCTTATATAACAGATTAGGAATGATCTGTTCAAAAAAAGATGGTGAAATCTTAGTTTGGGAAATTCAGAAAAAGGATTTGCAATAATTTTGTGGAACGTATTGACCAAATTAAGCAACTGTTACGAGAATAATAAAAAAGCAAAGGGAATCTTTGCTTTTTTATTGTTTAGAAAATGGTGGAAAGCGGTATAATGACTTGCAACATCTTTAAATCTTAGAAGCAGCCTTTTTCTAATACGTTTCTACCAGATCTAATCGCTTACAATTTTACTCTTGTTTAAATACTTACGTTTTTCAATGCCTCTGATAATTGATTCAATAATTTTTTACTTGTATTAATTACTCCGGTAGGAAAATGTTCACCTTCTCCGTATTCAACACCGTGAGGATAGTAATGCTTACCTAGTAATGGAGTTAATAACTTTATTACAGCGTATCTTCCTCCAACATCTCCCTCAACAGCATATCCTTGAACACGTAAATAAAAAACATCGCCTTTTACTTCAATTTTTCTGTCATATGTTACTCGTTCATAGTCCCATTGATCTGCTCTAACGAGTCCGATGTCTTCCATTATTAAATCAAGCCGTGATAATTCGATTGTTAAACCTTCTAAACCAGTATCTTCGATTCTCATAGGTATTTCCCTCCTAAAGCCTTTTCACTCATTATATTATAACTTAAATCATTTCATAAAATAAAGTGAATAAACAATGTGGAATAGACATTTATTTAACAGGACAGCTGAAAGCAAATTTTATAAATGATAGACTCCCCAAAATAAATAATAGTATGAAAATTCCTAACTTGCAATGCTATGCAATTTTTTATTTGTTCTCATATTTTTTACTGAGAGAAAAATATGGATAAAATTCTCTTGGTGGTATTAAACCATAGGCTCTATATATTTCGAGACTATATTCAAATGTCAGAGGTAAATAATGAAAGAAACAATAGTAGTATATAGTAGAACAAGCCTACCAAGGTTTTAATTCATGTTTATTTTAAATTTTAAAGATTTACCCTTGACAAAGGAGGACTTCATCCAAACTAAATGATATAATAATATTGAGTTATATTTAATTTTATTAAGCGATAATGTTTAAGTAGATAATTTTTGGGGATAATAGTAATACTACTAAAACTCAGAATAAACTAGAATAACTATGGTTCGTTTTCATATAATAATAGAAACATTCAGGCTGAAGGAGGGGAGTAACATGCGAATCATCTTTCGAACTGTTGTCATTTTTTTAATCATTTTTGTTAGTTATGTATTGTTTATATATTTTGGACAATACACGCCTTCAGAACAACATGAAAATGAAGATGTTCAAATCTCAAATGAAGAATTACCAAATGAAGACAATAAAAAAGAGGGAAGAGATGCTTCACAAAAATTACCTGAAGATGGAATTTTGTCCTTAATGAATAAATCATCAGAGGAAATAACGGCCCAACTTGGTGAACCAGATCGAATAGATCCTTCAGCATATGACTATGATTGGTGGATATATCAACAATCTGAAAAACAATATATTCAAATAGGGATTTTGAATCAAAAGGTAGTCACAGTTTATGGGATAGGTGAAGAGGTAAATGTAGAGCCTTTAAAAATAGGACAATCAGTACAAGAAGTTTTCAAGACGGTTCAAATTACTCCAACACTATCTTTAGAACATAATGGGAACACATATCGATTTGAGTTATCTGAGGAAGATATGAATACACGTCCAACAGTTAAAATTGGTGAAGTGTATGTACAACTATATATAGACAAATTTGATGGGATTTTGTCAAGTATAAGAGCGATGGATGCTGAAACCTTTATTAAGCAACGGTCCTACGAGGTTACTTACCGAGGTGAATTGATAGAACCTCAAGATGTAAGTGAGGAAAAATGGGAGAAAATCGAGGAAGGCTCTGAAAAGCAAATTCTTTCTATTACAAATATAATGCGGGTAAGACATCATGTTCCTGCAGTTAAGTGGGACGAAGAGACGTCAAAGGTTGCATTTTTGCATAGTGAGGATATGAAAAAAAATAATTATTTTTCTCACGAAACACCAAGTGGTGAGACACTAGTTGATCGACTTGGTGAGCAAAATATTAAATACGAGATGGCTGGTGAGAATATTGCAGCTCATTACGTAGATGGTATAGCAGCATCTGAAGGCTGGCTTAATAGTAAGGGACATCGTGATACTATGTTAAATGAAGAATTTACACATTTAGGTGTAGGTGTAGATGAATTGTATTATACACAAAACTTTATAAAGACATGGGAACAAGTTAATTTACATTAAGGTTGGTTAAATACCAGCCTTTTTGTTGTTTTATCGATTGTGAAATGAAGTTATTAAAAGCTAAATGCAATGCATCAAGATCAAAATGTCGTGATGACTAACGTTACGGCTTCTTTTTTGTCTTGATAAATGGGCGAACAGAATAAACATCAAATTGATATGATAAAGTAGGCAAATGTATCAATGAGGTGAGGAAAATGTCAACGAAGAAATCACATACTTCAATTCAACAATTTAAGGAATTTGTAAAGAGACACCCGAAGCTTGTTCAAGAGGTAAGAAAAGGACAAAAGGAATGGCAGGAAGTGTTTGAGGATTGGTATTTGTTAGGGGAAAATGATATTATCTGGAATCAATATAAAGAGGAAAAAGCAGAGGAAGCTGGAAATAAAGAGGAAGATAAAGTAGATTTTATGTCACAAATGCTAACTGCAGTAAAAAAAATGGATATGAATCAAGTGAACCACCATATTTCAAATATGAGTAATACAATAACAACGATACAACAATTATTTGACCAATTTGGTCTGACAAAAGGCGGGAACAAACCTTCTTCTGGTGGGAATCAGCATCCTTTTTCCTTCCGAAAAGATTAATGGAATATATAAGATTGGAAGGGGCCTTATATGAGAAAGGAAATTCAAGAATATATCCAGTTAGATAAAGAGCGCCAGCAATTTCTTCGAGAGCAACCATATTGGTATCGAAAACTTGCAAGAAATCCAAATGATCTTGAATCGTTTGAAATTGCAATGATGAATTATTATCAAAAAACGATTCCACATAGAGTTGCGCATTTTTCGAATTCCTTGCAAATGGCGCAAATGATGATCGGGATGTTTCAAGCAATGCGACAATCAGATTGAAGACGACTTAAAAAAGTTTAAGTCGTTTTCTTTTTTTGTATATTATGTTTTTCTATTTGTTTGCAAACAATATCAATAAAGGAGGGAATGTTATGGGACGTACCATCATAATTTTATTGATAATAGGATTACTTGCCACCGGCTGCTCAAAGGACAGGCCAAGAGCCTTAGCGGAATTAGAAATAATTCCTGTATCATACTCAGAAAAGGATTCAAACGTATTAGAGGTTATGAGTCAACAAGAAAGGAAAGCAATTAAAATAAATCATCATATTAAAAACAAGGATATATATGTAGAATGCTACATACCGAATTTTGTATATAAAGAAAAGGGAGGAAGTAAAAAGAATGGTGAAGGGCATCTTGGAATTTTTGTAGATGGAAAGTTAATTGATGAAATCTACACTGCGGCGTTTATTTTGAAAAATTTCCCCAAAGGAGAACATAGCATAAAGGTGGAAGTATTTCATAATGATTCTTCAAGCTATAATTTATCGAAAACTTGGATTGAATCGATTAAATAGTTTATCACATTTTTCAAATGAGGATAATCGTGGTAAAATATTGTCGGAGGTGCAAATACTCTATGTTTGCTACTATAGAAAGTATAATGTTACTTGATGAAGCGGAAAATTTAGCTAATTTAGTTCTTCAGTCAGAGCCTGCTGAAGAATACCGACTTCGTTATCATATATTAAAGAATGATAAAAATGCGCAAAGGATTATCAGTCAATTTTCTAAAACAAAAGAATTATATGAAGATGTGCAGCGTTTTGGAAAATATCATCCTGATTACAGGAAAATATCTAAAGATATGCGAGAGATAAAAAGAGAACTTGACTTGAATGAGAGTATTGCCAATTTTAAAAAGGCCGAAAATGAACTACAGTCATTACTTGATGAAATTAGTGTTCAAGTTGGTCAAGCAGTATCTGAGCATGTTAAGGTTCCTACAGGTAATCCGTTCTTTGATACAGGATCCAGTTGTGGTGGTGGCTGTGGATCAGGAGGAAGTTGTGGTTGTAAAGTTTCTTAAAAACGAGTCATTTGACTCGTTTTTTTTTAGATAAGTGAAAAGAAGATATATTGTGAGAACAATGAAGATTTGCTAGACTAACAATGTATGGATTTTTTATCGAATATAAATAAATGAAAATAAAAGAGATATATTTAAGGAGAATAAATTATGTTTGAAAAGCGGCAAGGAATCGTTGTTTGGCTTCATTCTTTAAAACATGTAAAAATGTTAAGGAAATTTGGGAATGTACACTATGTATCTAAGCGATTAAAGTATGTCGTGTTATATTGTAATATAGATGTAGTTGAACAAACTTTACAAAAATTATCTACATATTCATTTGTAAAACTCGCTGATCCATCATATAAGCCGTTTCTTAAGCT
>NZ_CADEPK010000267.1 GCF_902829255.1 Metabacillus niabensis
ACTTATAACATTATTATTCTTCGGGATTGGATGTTTAATGGTTTGGGTGTTATTTATCATAATAAAAGCCATTAATCACAGCGAGCAATATAAAAATACATCGTTGAAAAACTACATAACATACGCATTTTTGTTCTTACTTATCATAGGATTAGGAACATTATTTTTCTACTTAAGTATTATTCATGTAATATCTTATTTATTATATTATTTATAATAGTGAATGATAGATTGAAGGTTTCAGCGCTTGTAGCAAAGTTAAAATGTAGTAGTGAAATAACACAAAGATTTTCATAGATATTACAAGGAGAGGTCATCTACAAAGTGAACCTTATTTAACGAGAAGAGGAACAGTGACTGGGTACTTATTCCTGAACTTGAACATTAAGAGCATCAATACAAACTAGACTCACCTCACCTGTACAAATATTCATTTGCAATAGAAGTATAAAGACATGCTTTTAACATGGATCAAAATAGATAAGCTATTTATTGAATCTAATCTAATAATGTTTTAAACAATTTATTTCCTGAATTTTTTGATAGAAAGGAAGCGTATAACTATGTACGAGTTAAAAACAAAAGAAAATGATGCGAGTGTAATTGAATTTATTGAAAATGTTGAAAATCCTAAAAAACGAGAGGATGCTTATCAACTATTAGATCTATTTACTGAAACAACGGGCTACCAAGCAAAAATGTGGGGACCAAGTATCATTGGATTTGGTGCTTATCATTATAAATATGATTCAGGGCATGAAGGTGATGCACCTTTAGTAGGGTTTTCACCACGAAAAGCAAAAATTAGCTTATATTTTGCTACTGGGGATACAAAACGAGAAGAATTATTAAAAAAATTGGGAAAGCATACATCTGGAAAAGCATGTGTTTATATTAATAAAGTTGCTGATATTGATGTTACTATTTTGAAGGAGTTAATAAAACAGTCGATAACATTTTTAAAAGAAAAATATCCTGCCGAGTAAAATAAATGTACAAGATAAAAAAAGGCTTCATGTTTAAAGCCTACCTCCTCATTGATTTACTAATTTATCCTATTAGAGTAAAATATAGATATCTTTTTCAAATGGGGTGAAAGGATTGTTTATTCTATCTGTTCGAAGTAATAAGATCTCGGGCTAGAAAAAACGCGTACTAGCCAACAAGGGTGGAGTCTGCCCTTTTTTAAGAACAGAAATGAACAATTCGAAAAAGGTCTTAATTTGAAAAGGAGATATTAAAATGAATGATCTTGATTATGGCAAATTTTATGATAGAGTTGGTAAAATAAATGGCTGGGATTTTAGTAAAATAAATGTTTTAACAGAAGGGGTAAAATGGGATTATCAACAAGAAATTCTTAAAAGAGCACACCCAACTAATCTTCTACTTGATATCGGTTCAGGTGGTGGAGAAAACTTAGTAACGCTCGCAGCATCTTTTGCATTTATTGTTGGAATCGATCAATCAGGTGGGATGATCAAAACAGCACAAAAAAATAGTATGCTGGCAAATAATAAAAATATCCGGTTTTGTCAAATGTCTTCTTCATTTTTACAGTTTCCCCACGAGTTTTTTGATATAGTTACGTGTCGGCACGCCCCATTTCACCCAGAAGAGGTTGCAAAAGTACTAAAAAAAGGCGGATATTTTATTACACAACAAGTGAGTGAAGCTGATAAGTTAAATATTAAGCAAGCATTTCATCATCAACATAAAGATATAAATGGTAGATTACAAGCAAGGTATATAGATGAATTAAAACATGCTGGTTTTTCCATCGTCCGATCGGATGAATACAATGCAACTGAATATTATCAATCACCTGAGGATCTACTATTTTTACTAAAGCATACGCCGATTATTCCTCATTTTGCGGAAGAAAAGCACCATTTTAAAATATTCGAAGAGTTTTTGACAAACAATACAACAAGTAGAGGGATATGTACAAATTCTAATCGATTCTTAATTATTGCGAAGAAGTAAAACAAAAAACTCGAACGAAAAGCGTTTCAACTTAGAAACGCTTTTTTCATTTTTCAGAAACTTACAAGATATGTATTGCAATTAGCTCCACCCGTGAAAAGCGAACGCCTCAAGAGGAAATAAACAACCAAAATGAATAGCGCCTGTCGCTTAAAAATAATGCAAAGGGATAAGATGAATATGTAAACTATCTATGGGAGTGATAAAAATGCTAAACGAAAAAACAATTCAACTAGTTCAATCGACGGCTCCTGTTTTAAAAGAACATAGTACAGCAATAGGGAAAAGATTTTATGAATTATTATTTTTAAAAGCTCCCGAATTGTATAATGTATTTAATCAAACGAACCAAAAAAGAGGCCTTCAACAGGAGGCGCTTGGTTATGCTGTTTATGCTGCAGGTGAACACATAACAAACCTCGAGGCAATAAAGCCAGTCGTTGAAAGAATTGCTCAAAAACATCGTGCAATTGGAATTAAGCCTGAACAATATCCTATTGTTGGTGAAACTCTTCTTCAAGCTGTAAAGGATGTGTTAGGTCAAGCAGCGACAGATGAAATTATTGATGCATGGGGAGAAGCGTACGGTTATATTGCAGATGCCTTTATTAACTTAGAAAAAAAGCTATACGAAGAAACGAAAACACAACCGGGTGGATGGGAAGGATTTAAAAAGTTTATCGTTGATAAAAAAATAGCGGAAAGTGATGACGTTACTTCATTTTATTTAAGACCAAACGATGGGGAAGCAATTGCGACGTACAAAGCAGGTCAATATCTAACGTTAAAAGCAGAAATACCTGGTCAAGAATATACGCATATACGCCATTATAGCCTTTCTGAAGCTCCTGGTAAGGATTATTACCGGATAAGTGTGAAACGTGAGGATGAGATTAAAGAGTCTCCAGAAGGTATTGTTTCAAATTATTTACATAAGCAAGTACAAATAGGAGATACACTGTTATTTTCTGCACCAGCAGGGGATTTTGTTTTAGAGGAAGATGACAAACCAGTTGTCTTCATCAGTGGAGGAATTGGAATTACACCACTATTAAGTATGTTAAATACAATTGTTGAGACGCAATCTAAGCGTGAAGTAATTTTTGTCCATTCAACACGAAATCATCAGTCTCACACATTCAAAGACCATGTAAAACAAATTGCCGACAAACATCAAAACGTTCATTCATATGTTTGTTACACAACACCTACTGAAGATGATAAAAATAAGAACCATTATGATAAAGAGGGATATGTAGACTTTGATTTTCTAAAAAGAATTATCCCTTCCAAAGAAGCTCAATATTATTTCTGTGGCTCACTTCAATTTATGGAAACGATAAGTAAAGCGTTAAAACGATTAGGAATAGCTGATGAAAATATTCATTTTGAAGCATTTAGTCCTGTGTCTATTTTAAGAGAAGATTAGTGATTACAATCGTCCAATTGATTCTCCAAAAGCTTTAACATTTTATGGTGTTAGAGCTTTTGTTTTCGCTTTGAAATTGAAAAAGGCTGTTAACTATCAGAGGTTTTAATAGACTAGATTCAAAATAATACTTTAATGAAGTCTTACTATGTGGAATCTATTACTAAATCTATTTATACTAATGTGAATTTTCCATTTTGTAAAGTCTTATAGAGGATTTGTATTTTGTGGTATATGTTATGATTAAAATAATAATTAATTCTGGGGTTAAAGGAGAGTCGAAAAAGATGAGATCAGAAAAGGAAAAAATGGTGAATGGGGAACTTTATAATGCAGCTGATCAAGAGTTAAGAAATGACCGCTTTGAGGCGCGCAGACTAACAAGATTATATAATGAGACATTCGAAACAGAGAATGAGAATAGAACGGAAATATTAAAGGAGCTTTTTGGTACAACAGGTGAAAACCTTTATATTGAGCCAACGTTTCGGTGTGACTATGGCTATAATATCCATGTAGGTGAGAATTTCTATGCTAATTTTGACTGTGTCTTTTTAGATGTTTGTGAAATAAAAATTGGGGATAATTGTTTCATAGCACCTGGCGTACATATTTATACCGCAACACATCCACTTAATGCAAAAGAAAGAATATCTGGCGCTGAATTTGGAAAACCAGTAATGATCGGAGACAATGTTTGGATTGGTGGTAGAGCAATTATTAATCCAGGAGTGACAATTGGAAATAATTCAGTCATTGCCTCTGGCTCTGTAGTAACAAAGGATGTTCCTGATAATGTTGTCGTTGGTGGAAATCCTGCTAAAGTGATTAAAAAAATAGAGCAACATAGTTAATAAATTCAATACAAAATGTTATTAATAATCGCTAGCTAGAATTGCAATAATTTCGAAAAATTAGTTATAATGAAGGTCAGTAAGATAGTTTCGGAGGTGAGATAATGGGGAAAGAACTTCATTTTGGCAAAGATATCCTTACTCTAAAGGTAACGGGTTTAACCTCATTTTTTGCCTTTAAACGAAAAATCTTGATTCCCTATAAGATGATTGAAGAAGTATTTGTCGGTTCGTTTCAAGCTCCGCAATGGATGATTAGGGCGCCTGGTACTTCGTTTGCACCACTAAATATATACGAAGGTAGCTTTAAATATCGAGATGAATGGTATTTTCTTTCCTATGCAAGAACTGATTCATTGTTAAAAATAGAACTCAAAGGACATGAAAAATATAATTATATTATAA
>NZ_CADEPK010000268.1 GCF_902829255.1 Metabacillus niabensis
GTACTACAACGTTAGAAACAGTAAAAACAATTAAAACCTTAAACAATATTGCCCAAGTAGGACTTAATGTTTTCAATAAAGAAGCATACACAATCGATAATGAAAGTGAAAATCCTGACGCAATCGTTCTTCGTAGTTTTAACATGCACAATATGGAATTCGGTGAAAACTTAAAAGCAATTGCTCGTGCAGGAGCTGGTGTAAATAATATCCCTGTCGACAAATGTACAGAACAAGGAATTGTTGTTTTTAATACACCTGGAGCTAACGCAAATGCTGTAAAAGAAATGGTTCTTACTACATTAATGGCTTCTTCTCGTAACCTTTTTGCTGGTGTTGCTTGGACTAAAACGCTTGAAAATGAAGGAGAGCAAATTCCTAAATTAGTTGAAGCAGGTAAAAAACAATTTGTTGGTAAAGAAATTAAAGGAAAAACATTAGGGGTAATCGGTTTAGGTGCAATTGGTGCTTTAGTAGCAAATGATGCTCTTGGATTAGATATGGATGTTATCGGATTCGATCCATTTATTTCTGTTGATACTGCATGGAACTTATCTCGCAAAGTACAACGAGCAATGTCACTTGAACAATTGTTTGCAAACTCTGATTATATTACTGTACATGTTCCACTTACAGATGATACTAGAGGAATGTTTAATAAAGAAACGTTCAGCATTATGAAAGATGATGTTCATATTTTCAACTTCTCTCGCGGAGAGCTTGTTAACGAAGAGGATATGAAGGCAGCATTAGAAAGCGGAAAAGTAGGCAAATATATTACAGACTTCCCAAATGAAAATGTTTTAAAGATGAAAAATGCTGTTCCAATTCCACATCTTGGAGCGTCAACTCAAGAATCTGAGGAAAACTGTGCGGTTATGGCTGCTCGCCAAGTTAAAGAATATTTAGAAACAGGAAACATTAAAAACTCAGTGAACTTCCCAAATGCATCTTTACCATATACAGGGAAGTGCCGTGTTGCTGCATTCCATAAAAACGTACCAAATATGGTTGGCCAATTAACTCAGGCAATTTCAAGCTTCAATTTGAACATTGCTGACATGGTAAACCGAAGCCGTGGTGAATATGCGTATACTATGATTGATATTGATAATAAAATTAATGGTGATGTTATTCCTGGCTTAGCAGAAAAAATTAACCAAATCGAAGGAATTGTTACAACTCGTATTATTTAAGCAATGAACATTCCTTTTGAAAAATGCCTCAACTCTAAATGGGTTGGGGTTTTTTGATGGGGAAATTTAAGTGAATTAATTATTCGGTTAATATGGTAGTAGCCAATTACTATCGAATAATCAACATTTTAACATGCACTTCTCTTTTTTTTCGCACCAATTCGTCATAATAGATTTGGCAATTACATGACAAACATATTTATCATCGAGAAAATATATGTCATACAAGAACATTGAGATATATCGACGGAAAATGTAATATAATGAATTATCAATAAAAAGAGAGCGCTACCAATTGGGGGGGATACAGTTGGAAAAGACGAAAGCCAAATACAGAACACTAATTGTTGATGATGAATTATTAATCAGACAAGGGATCAAACATTATGTGAAATGGGATGAATTTCAGATTGTTGGTGAGGCTGCAAATGGGAGAGAAGCGCTTGAATTGATAGAGTCATTGAAGCCACATATTGTTCTTACAGATATTGTAATGCCGATTATGGATGGAGAGGAATTAACAAGAGTAATAAAGGAGAAATATCCTCATATTGAAGTCATTATTCTTAGTAGTTTCGGAGAATTTCATTATGTTCGTTCAGCTTTTCAATGTGGTGTTGTCGATTATATTTTAAAGCCGAATTTGAATTCTGAAGAGCTGCTTTCTGTTTTAAAAAAGGCGGCAAAACGAATTCCAGAATTATATCTGAATGCACCTAACAACATTATAGGCAGTTCAATTGAACATTTTCTCGAAAAAATACTCGCTGGTCATGAGGTGAGGAATGAACTAATAGCTACAGAATATTTTCCGTATCAAACCTTCTTTTTGCTAGGAATCGACATGAAGCAAATTGAATCCTCTTCTATTTCAACTGTAAACGAAAAAGTAAGCTCATTATTACAAGCGCATGAGATAGCTTTTTATCCAATTAAAACGGAAGTCCAAAAAGTCATAATCTTTTTGATTCATTCAAGTAATGATTTATCGATTCAACCGATAATTTTTGAACTAACTGAATGGCAGGAAAAAATCGGAATTGTCAAAAGTGATCCATTTGAACAAATAAACGAAATGAGATCATTTTTCGATAGCCTGTTAAGCTTAATACAATATCGGTTTTATTTTCCGGATCATAAGTTACTTGTTCAACAAGATTTACCCGCAACTAACCAAGCTTGTCAGTCCTTTAACTTAGAATGGTTTACAGAAGAATTAACACATGAAAGATTTGACTCTGCATTTACTTATTTAAAGCAATACTCTGAGTATCTATCAAGTCAGTATATGGTGGACATTTCCGAATATAAAGCTTTTTTTAGTAACATCATTTTTAATATTATTATTCTCTTAGGAAATATGAAATGTGAAATAAAGGAAGTCGAAAAAGAGAAATACTCCTATTTTAGAAAAATTGAAGATGCTTACAGTGCTAAAGATGTAATCAGCGTCTTATTTGAGTTCATTACAAAGGTTAATGAATGCTTACAACATCATTTGGAGGCAGGCCCTTCAAATATAAAAATTTTACTAGAATATATTGATAGACATTATATGGAGCCTCTGACATTAACGGGGGTGGCGAAACATTTTCATTTTAATCCCTCCTACTTATCAAATTATTTTTCGACTCATAACAAAGAAGGCTTTATTGAATATGTCAATAAAATACGGATTGAACAGGCATCAAAGAAGCTTCTTACGACAAATTTACCTATCTCTGAAATAAGTACAAGCGTTGGTTATTCAGACCACAGTTATTTTTGTAAAGTTTTTAAGAAACAAAAGGGGATTTCCCCAAGTGGATATCGACGAAAAATGAAATAGAAGTTGGGTTGATTATGAAAATACGAGATCTCTTAAAGCATAATAGTTTGTTTGTCATAATGTTTAACTTTACAATTATTAGTATTTTTTTCGTATCCTTTATCATTATTTGGACAACGATACGAATGTCAGAGGATTTCTTTATTGATAAATTCAGTATTACAAATACAAAAGTTATTAATCGAGTAAAGGGAGATTTTGAATCGTTTCATTCTTCAATTGTAACTGCTACAAATGAACTACTTAAAAGTGGTAATTTAAAAACGATCCTTACGTCAGAGCAAACAAATAAAGAACGAATGACTGCCTATTATAATTTAAATCTATTAATGGAGCGAGTTAAATCCACGGTTGATGGATATGATGTCAGTATTAATGTAATAGGGAAAAATGGAATTAGTTATTCGACTGATCGAACATATTGGCCAATTTCAGATGCTGAATTAAAGAATAGTAGGATTTCTAGTAACACATTAGATGAACCTAAAAAGCTTATGTATCAATATGATAAACGTACTCGTTTAAATACGAATCGAATCGGAGGTGCTTATATCGTTGCCTCGAAGGCATTTATGGAGAGATTATCAGGAAAAATATATGGCACGATGTATATTGCAATTCAAGAAAATGAATTTGCTAAGTTTTATTCAAATTTTACAAGTAAGGGAAATGACATCGTTTTAATAGATGGAAACGGTTTTATTGTATCAAGCAATCGAAAGGAGCTTATTGGTAAGAAGGATAAGGAATTATTGTCGCATGCAGAAACGTTAAAAAATAATACGAATCATTATGTAACAGAAGATTTTCTAGGGAAAGAGCACATCTTCTTTTCTGAATATTGCCATCGTATGATATGTACATCTTAAACATGATTGATAAGCATACTGCAA
This sequence comes from Metabacillus niabensis, assembly GCF_902829255.1. Lineage (GTDB taxonomy): Bacteria > Bacillota > Bacilli > Bacillales > Bacillaceae > Metabacillus > Metabacillus niabensis. The sequence goes on from NZ_CADEPK010000268.1 coordinate 3,918, forward strand.
TTCAAGGACTTGTAGATAAACGTGAGCTTGCTCAAACATTGCTTATTATATTTTTTGTCGTATTAATCGTAGTTTTTTTCGGGTCTAAAAAATTAACGAATAGTCTTTCAAGGTTAGTGAAGGAAATTGCTAATGTGTCGAAAACAAATTTTCATCAATCTATTTCCGTGCAAGGCACCTATGAAACAAGGAAAATCAGCATTGCATTTAATTCGATGCTTGAGGAGCTGCAGGATTATGTTGAAAAGCTCATTTCTATTCAAAAGCAAAAACGAAATGCTGAGCTAGCTGCACTCCAGCAGCAGATTAATCCACATTTCTTATATAACACATTAACATCGATTAAGTTTATGGTACAGCAGGGAAGCAAGGAGGAAGCAGAGGAAACGACAACGGCATTAATTTCGTTGCTGCAAAATACCGTTGGTCAAGTAAATGAAACAATAACTGTTAAGCAGGAAGTGGAAAACTTAAAAAATTATGTCTTTATTAATCAAAAACGTTATGGAACACGAATTCATGTTAATTATTTTATTGCGTCAGATTGTCAAGACTGCCTGATTCCAAAGTTAATTTTACAGCCATATATTGAAAATGCTTTTTTTCATGGATTTAATCGGAAGCAAAATGGTTATATTCATGTTCTCATTTGGAGGGACCATGCAACATTGATTTGTGAGGTTGTTGATAACGGAGATGGGATGAGCTTGAGTAAGGGAGAGAGTGATTTACCGAATACAAATCGAAGGCAAGAACGCTTTACAGGTATCGGTATCCGTAATGTTCATGAGCGGATCCAACTAATATATGGTGAAGAATATGGTGTGTCAATTGAAAGTGAGCTTGATGAAGGTACAAAGATAAAAATTTCTCTCCCATTTGAAAATGATTCGAACTAGTACTACTTATTATATG
>NZ_CADEPK010000269.1 GCF_902829255.1 Metabacillus niabensis
ATATTTTATTATTTTAAGTATTTTTTAGAAGCTGAGTTCCATTCATCATAGAATTCCTTCACGGTTGAATACCTGTTTCTTTTTTCACTCTCGGTTGCCCTTTTTGCTATAGCGTATAATTCCTCACCTACATCCCATTTTAAATAAGAACGATCAAGCTCCCCGCCTAATAAACAAAATGCTGTCGCTCCCATTGTAAATACTGTTGTTCTTGCATCTATTTCAGCACTTAATTGAAATTCTTCAGGTGCCATAAACCGATTTGATCCCCAAAGTCTTCCCATTGTATTATAAAAGGGCTTTTTTTGATAAAAATCTATATCGCAAATCTTTAAAACGTGATTTTGAAAATCATATAAGATACTACCATCATAAAAATCGATTGGAACATAATCCATTTCTTCTACAAAGACATGAAACTCATAAATACATTTTAAAGAAGCTAATCTTTGTTTTGCTGGTAACTGCTTAAAACGAAAAAATGGAGATTTTGGATTCGTGTATTTTTGTGGAGGAGGAAATGACCAATGCGGATGGAGGCATTCCCCGTCAAACCATGCGAAAACAAATGCATATCCATTGTCAACTTCGAAATGATCTTCTAAATTTACTAAATGCTTATGCTTCAATGTATTATAAATAGGTATAGAACGTTTCAGTCTATCAATTGCATCCGCTGTGTTTCCAATATAATTCATAGTATTTGCACCTGCATATTTCACAAATCTTTTCATCCCATCTTTTTCAATACCGAAGCAAATATTACCTGAATCTTGTTCGGCAAAAACAGAAAACACTTCTCCAATTGGTTCTAACCAAGAGAAATCATGTGGCTTTTTTAATTGAAATGCTATCTTACCAAGTGTCATTTTATGAATATCGTTCAACCTCCATGTGAAAAATTCAAGCAATTAAAACCTATTATAAATTTTAACATAAAATGTAAATTAATAGATATGTAGGATGAACTGTAACCTCTGAAGAAAATCAAAACATAGTCGTTTATTCTCTTTAAAATGATAAAATTGCTATAAAGAAAAGGATTTGTAGCTGTTGGCGAAGAATTGCAGTTTATTATAATTATTAAAAAGGGCTGTATATGAAACAGCCCTTGCAACTTGAGAACCTAACATCTAAATTATATTTTTACCGTAAAAGATCTCATCCATCTCTTTCGTAAGTCTTTCCGTTATTTCTGCTTGCTCTTCTTTACTTAATTTATCCTTTGTGTAACCAAACAGATAATTATTTAAATCAAAATTTTTCAATTTGCATTTTGTATGAAAAATATTTTCTTGATAAATATTGAAGTCAATCATATGAAATTGTTCTTTTATTTCTTCTGGAATATAATTTTGAATTGAGGTAATTTCATGATCAATAAATAGCTTTTGTCCTTTAATATCTCTTGTAAAGCCTCTTACACGATAATCCATTGTCATAATATCTGTATCAAAGGAATGGATTAAAAAATTAAGTGCCTTTAAAGGAGATATTTCCCCACATGTCGATACATCAATATCTGCTCTAAACGTACTTATTCCTTCATCTGGATGGTACTCTGGATATGTATGGACAGTTATGTGACTTTTATCTAATCCCATGACGATCGCTTCGGGTAAAGGCCCTGGTGATTCATCATACGATTCTGTTGGTACTTCAATAACTGGTCCTTCAGACACTAATATTGTGACACTGGCACCTTGTGGTACATAATCTTGTTTTGCAATATTTAATATGTGGGCACCAATGATATCTGTTACGGATTTTAACGTATTTGTCAGCCTTTCTGCATTGTATTGTTCATCAATATACTCGAGATATGCTTCTCGTTCCTCTCTTGTTTTCGTATAACAAATATCATACATATTGAAGCTTAAAGACTTCGTTAAGTTATTAAATCCATGTAATTGAATTCTTTGTTCAGGTGTAAGCTTCAAAAAACATTCCTCCTCTTTATTTTACCGTTCATGATTACATCTTTTATAGCTTACCCTTTTTTAAAAAAAGAACTCTTTTTTATTATGAAAAAAGACGCCTATTAAGATTGGCGTCCTTTGTTAGGGATTTGGCATCAATTTAGAGTTTTTCTATGTGTATCAAAGCTAAAAAATGAATTTCCTTATCCCGTTATTCCTCTTACCAATCAGGATATAAATCTGTACGACGATCTCTCCAGGTTGTAACAGAGCCTTTTTCACGGACTTTTTCAAGTAAGCTTAAATTAAGGTCAGCTGTGACAACTTGGTCATGATTCGCTTCTCCTTCAACTAAGATTCCTTTTGGTGGAAAAGGGATATCATTTGGGGTAATGACAGCAGCTTGTCCAAAATTCAATCTCATAAAATCAACTGTAGGAAGTGAACCAACTGTTGCGGAATTAACGACATAAACTTGATTTTCTACAGCTCTTGCATGACATGTATAGCGGACACGATAAAAACCATGCTTATCGTCAGTACATGATGGACAAAAAATAATATCCGCCCCCTTTGCTTTAGCAATCCGAACGATTTCGGGAAATTCAATGTCATAGCAAGTTAACATCGCGATTTTACCCTTTTCTGTTTCAAAAACTTGAAGCCCTTCTCCACCCTGCATATTCCACTCAACTAATTCAGTTGGTGTCATATGCAGTTTCGCTTGAGTTGCGACCTTGCCATTAGGATAAAATAAATGAGCAACATTATTTAATTTATCACCATTGCGGACTACATGTGTACCTCCAATAATATGAAGATTTTTACTAGCTGCTAAGCTTTTAAATAGTGTTAAATATTTATCCGTGAAATCTGGTAAATGATCAATTGGCAGTGCGTTTCCGTTCTCATCACCAATCGATAATAACTGTGTTGTGAAAAACTCAGGAAATATAACAAATTCTGCCTCAAATTCTTCCGCTATTTTTATATAATGTTCAACTTGAGAGGCAAATTCCTCAAATGAACGAATAGAATGTAAATGATATTGAACCGCAGAAACTCTTACTTGCATGCAATCTCCCCCTCTAATTCAACGATACTCTCTCTTTTTACTATCTTATCTATATTATTCGTTATCAATCCTTTATGGCAAGTGTAAAGAGTTAACAATATTTTCAATTTGAATTATCGTGTGAATTTATTATTATAACGATTACATGTTTTAACCTCCATTAGTGTAAACACTTGTTTAACATTACATTAACCTATACCACGCATCCCACAGGTTTCTCACATCTACCTCTAATCAACCTTTATTTAAATAGTGCAATAACAACAATCTTTCAGCTTGATGTTAGAGAGAGAATAAAATGAATTTTTGAGCAAAATAAAAACACTTTTACTCATTCTTTGTAAAAGTGTTTTAGTATTATGGACAATAGCAGGAGAAATTAAATTACTTCAAAGAGATTCTTCTCTTTTATATAATGGACAGGGATATTCGGATACGTTGTACTAATTCGTTTAGCTAAATAATGCATTCCAGGTTCCTCACTTGCAGCATGTCCGATAAAAAGCATTGCTTTTGGTTTCCCTTGAATAACTGAATCTTTTACATATTCGGGTGTCTCCCATTCTGCTCCTTCTCCAGCTATAATTAAGTCTACTCCCTCGTCTTCAAACAATGGTATAGCGTTTTCAGCACCTCCACGAAAGCCTACCAATAAACCGATTCGTGTACAAGATAATGAAGCATTACCGACTATTCTAACAAAGGGAAGCGACAATTTAGATTTTATATGTTTGGCAATCTCTGTCACGGTCATATTTGGTGTTTGGACAATGCATGAGACAGGTTTATGCTCCACATCGTACTTCTCCCAATCCAAGGCCATTAATAAACCAGCCATCATTCCATCTGGATGATATTGATGAATATAATCATGGCAACGAAAAATCGATAACTCGCCTCGAATAATTAAGTCACGTTTATCTTTATATACCGAATTATTTTTCATATATTCTCGTTTTTCTGAATGATGATGATAAAATATCCCTTCGTGTGTAATAATTAAATTTGCCTGTAAATTGATAGCCTGTTGGATAACGTATTGTGATGCAACAAATGCAACTATGACACCGGTTACTTGTTTTTTGGGATCTCCAATAAGAAGCTTATCTACTGTATTTTTTAAGCTTCCAACTGGTTCTATTATACTATCAACAATTTCTTGAATTGATATTGTCATATTTACTACTCCTTATAGGAAAAGCGTTAAATCATAGTTAAATTTTCATTTTGTTCTTTTAAATTGGGTGATTCAGGTCGTAAAAAATTTTGTTCAATATCTGTTAATATCTCTTTCGTATTTAATAACATTACGAATGCAATGATACTTGATGTGAAAACGATGAAGAAATTCGTTGTAATTGAGGTCAAATAGGCAACGATAAATAGAATGAGCAAATTTCCAACTGTTTGTTTAAATTTCATGAAGCTATAATAAATAGATAATTTAAATGTATCTCTTACTCTAAACTTGAATCGAGCATTAATTGATACTATATTGAGTACTACCATCGTCCAAATAACGGTTAAGACAAAGATGACGATCGCAAGAATTTGATTTGTACTAGTCGGTGTTTGACGAAGATATTGTAAATCAACTAACAAAATAAAATATATGACTAGAATCGGGAGCCATATAGTAAATGTATCCTTTAGATTTTTTCGATATCCTTCTATAAAATCACGTGCTGGAGATAGTTCTTTCGTTCTTACAAGCTTTTCCATACTATAAGTTAATGCAGCAATAGCTGGACCCGATGGAATTAAAGCTAAGAAGAATAGAATTAAATTTGAAAATGATGGCTTCAATGTCATAAAG
>NZ_CADEPK010000270.1 GCF_902829255.1 Metabacillus niabensis
AATAAATACCGTTAAATGTATTCAAACTTTTCTATTTGATTATAGCATGTTTTAGGACGAGTCTGAATAAGTTGTCTTATAGACAAGCAAGAAGGAGTGGAATGTTCTTCATATCTTCTGTTGTAAGTATCATTCTGTTTAAGGGGTGTGTAGGGAATAAATGAAATGGCATGAAATGAGAGCAGATGAAGTTACAAATGCAATTAATACTGATGTCGAATCGGGGTTAACGTCAAAGGAAGTGAAGCAGCGTGAGCAAAAATTTGGTCTTAATGAATTAAAAGAAGCTGAAAGACCGTCTGCAATATTATTATTTTTAAATCAATTTAAAGATTTTATGGTGCTCGTATTATTAGCAGCAACATTAATCTCAGGATTACTAGGGGAATACATTGATGCAATTGCAATTATTGCGATCGTCTTTGTGAATGGAATCCTTGGTTTTTTTCAGGAAAGAAAAGCTGAGAAATCTTTAGAGGCACTAAAAGAGCTTTCAGCACCTCAAGTAGTTGCACTACGAAATGGAGAATGGGTCAGAGTATTGTCAAAAGAATTAGTACCAGGAGATGTTGTTAAATTTACAAGTGGAGATCGCATCGGTGCTGATATGCGCCTGATTGAATCTAAGAGCTTAGAGGTTGAAGAATCTGCTTTGACTGGTGAATCTCTCCCAGTACAAAAGTCAATTCAACCGATTGTTGGTAAAGATGTTGGGATTGGCGATTTAACGAATATGGTATTCATGGGGACATTGGTTACTCGGGGCTCCGGAATCGGGATTGTTGTTGGTACAGGCATGAATACAGCGATGGGGCAAATTGCCGATTTATTACAAAATGCAGAAACAATGGAAACACCACTGCAAAGACGGCTAGAACAGCTAGGGAAAATATTAATAGTAGTGGCATTATTATTGACGGTTCTTGTTGTTGGAATCGGTGTATTACAAGGTCATGACATCTATAATATGTTCTTAGCAGGTGTATCATTAGCAGTTGCAGCAATACCTGAAGGGCTACCGGCCATTGTAACGGTTGCACTATCACTAGGTGTTCAGCGGATGATTAAACAAAATTCCATCGTTCGGAAGTTACCGGCTGTTGAAACATTAGGCTGTGCTTCAGTCATTTGTTCGGATAAAACAGGTACTATGACACAAAATAAAATGACTGTCACGCAAATTTGGTCAAGTGACAAAGTCTGGAATGTGAGCGGTACTGGCTACCATCCACATGGAGAATTCATGTATCGTGATAAGGAAATCGATGTTGCCAAAACGAAAACATTACAGCAAATTTTAACATTTGGTGCATTATGTAATAGTGCTGCCATTATGGAAAAAGACAACGATTATATTTTAGATGGTGATCCGACTGAAGGGGCATTATTAGTTGCTGCAATGAAGGCGGGTTTAAAAAAGGAAAATCTATATAGAAGCTTTGAAGTTGTCGAAGAGTTTCCATTCGATTCTGTCAGAAAAATGATGAGTGTTATCGTTAAAGATAAAAACGGTAAACGTTTTGTCGTAACAAAAGGTGCACCAGATGTTTTATTAGGTATATCGAAAAGTATTTTATGGAATGAAAGACAAGAGGGATTGACACGTGAGTACGAAGAGAAAGTAAAGGGAGCAATCGAATCTCTTGCTTCCCAGGCTTTGCGAACCATAGCGATCGCCTTTAAGCCGCTTTCCTCTACTGAGCGAATTGAAACGAGCTATGAAGCTGAGAAGGATTTAGTTTTCATAGGCTTACAAGGAATGATTGACCCTCCACGCCCAGAAGTAAAACAGGCTGTCAAGGAATGCCGTGATGCAGGAATAAAAACGGTTATGATAACTGGAGACCATGTTATAACCGCAAAGGCAATTGCGAAACAGCTCAATATTTTACCGACGAATGGAAAGGTTTTAGAGGGAAGAGAGCTATCCTCACTTTCTGTTGAGGAGCTAGAGGAAATTGTTGATGATGTGTATGTTTTTGCTAGAGTATCACCAGAACATAAGCTAAAAATCGTTAAAGCTTTACAAAATAAAGGTCATATTGTGGCAATGACAGGTGATGGAGTAAATGATGCTCCTGCAATTAAGGCAGCTGATATTGGAATATCGATGGGGATAACTGGTACAGATGTTGCGAAAGAGGCTTCATCACTTGTATTAGTTGACGATAATTTTGCTACTATTAAATCAGCCATTAAAGAAGGTAGAAATATCTATGAAAATATTAGAAAGTTTATCCGTTATTTACTTGCATCAAATGTAGGGGAAATCCTTGTAATGTTATTTGCGATGATTCTAGGCCTTCCACTACCACTCGTTCCGATTCAAATTTTATGGGTGAATCTCGTAACAGATGGACTGCCAGCAATGGCCTTAGGCTTAGACCAGCCAGAGGGAGATTTGATGAAGAGAAAACCGCGACATCCTAAAGAAGGTGTTTTTTCGAGAGGGCTCGGCTGGAAGGTTGTCTCTAGGGGGTTTTTAATAGGGATTGTGACATTAGCTGCATTTATGATCGTGTATTATCGCAATCCAAACGAGCTCGCATATGCTCAAACTGTTGCCTTTGCTACACTCGTTATGGCACAGCTTATCCATGTATTTGATTGTCGAAGCGAAAAATCTATCTTTGAGAGAAATCCGTTTGAAAATATGTATCTAATTGGCGCGGTTGTTTCTTCCATTTTGTTAATGCTCGTCGTCATTTATTATCCACCGTTACAGCCGATATTCCATACGATCCCAATTTTATTAAGAGATTGGCTATTAATTTTAGGAATGTCTGCGATCCCAACTTTTTTATTAGCGGGGTCACTTTTAACAAGAAAAACAGCATAAACTATGATATAATCCAAAAGGGGTGACCCAAAAGTCATCCCTTTTGGATTTTTTTGAACTATACTAGAATGATTTAACAGATTTTTGCGAAATTTCACTGTCAAGAAAATACTATTTAATATAGCGATTCGAAAGCTCTTCTCAAACATAATTTTAGCTATTATATATAAATAAATCTTATTTTTATGATGATAATTTTGATTTCATCATTGTGATCGTTTAATGTAGTATTATTATATCAATAGATTGATAATCGTATTAGTGAGGGAAGTGTTGTAATCCGTTATGGTAGTTAGTATGACAGGCTATGGTCGTGCAACCGGTCAAGTTGACTCGATTTCAATGACGGTTGAAATGAAATCTGTGAATCACAGGTTTCTTGATATCGCACTAAAGATGCCGAAACAGCTTATCGTTTATGAAGATAAAATGAAGAAACTGATCAACCGCTTCATTCGAAGAGGAAGAGTAGAGGTTTATATCAATTTTGAAGGTGATACTTTTTTAGATAAATCCATTCAAGTTGACTGGGATCTCGTTTCTGAATATATTGATTCTTTGAACATGATGAAAAAACGTTATTCGCTACATGATGATGTAAAGCTTGAACATATTTTATCTTTAAAAGAAAGCATCGAAATAATTGAAAAACCTGTAATAAATCATTCAATTGAATCGGAGCTATTGCAAATTCTTGAAGAAGCAACAAGACAGCTAGCGGATATGCGAAAAGCGGAAGGTAATCAGCTCAAACTAGACTTGTTGAATCGACTTGAGCTAATGAAGAAGCTAACCATTGAATTAGAGGAATTGGCACCTAATGTTATTGAACAGTACCGTAAGCGAATAGAAAAGCGAATTTCGGAATTTATGCAAGGCAAAGTTGATGAACAGCGTATTTTAACCGAAGTAGCAATATTTGCTGAAAAAGCAGATATTAGTGAAGAAATAACAAGAATACATAGCCACATCCAACAATTTGCTGATACAATTCAAATAGATGAACCGATTGGGAGAAAGCTTGATTTTCTAGTACAAGAGCTAAACCGAGAAGTTAATACGATAGGATCTAAAGCAAATGATCAGTTGATAGCAAAAAATGTTGTCGAATTAAAAAGTATCATTGAAAAAGTAAAGGAACAAGTCCAAAATATTGAGTAAGCCTGAAAATTTGATTATAAACTGGCTTATCGGGCAAAAATAGTTTTGTCCTTCATTAGGGGGAGCATACATATGAGCATAAAATTAATTAATATCGGTTTTGGCAATATTGTTTCAGCCAACCGAATTATTTCAATTGTTAGCCCTGAATCAGCTCCAATAAAGAGAATTATTCAGGATGCAAGAGATAGAGGGATGTTAATTGATGCAACGTATGGCAGAAGAACGAGAGCAGTTGTTATAATGGATAGTGATCATATTATCCTTTCAGCTGTACAACCTGAAACAGTTGCACAAAGACTTTCAAATAAAGATGAGCTTTCAGATGAAGGGTAGGGTTTAAGCATTGATGAAAGAAAGAGGTTTACTTATCGTCTTATCAGGACCTTCAGGGGTTGGAAAAGGTACGGTAAGAAAGGAATTGTTCTCCCAAGAAGATACAAAATTTGAATATTCGATTTCCATGACTACGAGAAAACCTCGTGAAGGGGAAGTTGATGGTGTCGATTATTTCTTTAAAACAAGGGAAGAATTCGAAAAATTAATATCAGAAAACAAGCTCCTTGAATGGGCTGAATATGTTGGGAATTACTATGGAACACCAGTAGATTATGTTGAGAAAACACTAAGTGAAGGTAAAGATGTATTTCTTGAAATTGAAGTACAAGGTGCATTACAAGTTCGAAATGCCTTTCCGGAGGGGCTGTTTATTTTCTTAAGTCCTCCAAGCTTAAATGAGCTGAAAAATCGCATCGTAACAAGAGGAACTGAGTCTGAAGAGCTGATTAATAATCGCATGAAAGTGGCGAAGGAAGAAATTGTTATGATGGATGCATATGATTATGTTGTTGAAAATGATGATGTTTTGTTAGCATGTGAAAGAATAAAGGCCATTGTTACGGCAGAGCATTGTCGACGTGAGCGCGTCGCACCACGCTATAAAAAAATTTTGGAGGTTGAATAAATGTTATACCCATCAATTGATGTTTTAATGAATAAATTGGATTCAAAATATACACTTGTAACTGTTGCTGCAAAGCGTGCACGAGAAATGCAGGAGTTAAGTGACCAACAGATTGCTAAGCCAGTATCTCATAAATATGTTGGGAAAGCTTTAGAGGAAATTAACGCAGGCCTGTTAAATTACCATAGAAATGAAAAATAATATGCGGTGAAGGCTGTCTTTTAAAGGGGCTAACTCTTTTAGAGGCAGCCCCTTTTTTTCTTTGGCTGTTTTCGAAAATTTGTTGCTTTTTAATTTCCTTGTAGAGTGCTCACTATCATAGGGAGATGGTGAGAAAACAGATCCTCTGTATCCAATAGGAGTTTCATCTACACTACAGGCAACTTTAGAACATGGTACTTTCTTTTTACTATTTCTTGGTCAATCCTTAAGCAAAATAGACAATATAGGAATGGGAAGAATGATATACTAATCAATATTAAAATGTACACGATAGGAGTTTTATGAAACCATTAATGTGATAAATAACAAAGATAAATGGGGGGAATTGAATGGTTACAGGAAAAAAAATCTTATTATGTGTTAGCGGAGGAATAGCGGTCTATAAAGCTGTAGCCTTAACGAGTAAATTAGTACAAGCTGGTGCTGAGGTAAGGGTAATCATGACCAAATCTGCTATGGAATTTGTCACACCATTAACCTTTCAAACACTTTCTAGAAATGAGGTTTATTTTGATACCTTTGATGAAAAAAATCCTCAAGTAATCGCTCATATTGATTTAGCTGATTGGGCAGATTTAGTTCTTGTTGCTCCTGCTACTGCTAATACGATCGGTAAATTGGCTAATGGGATCGCTGATAATATGCTGACAACTACACTAATGGCAACAAAGGCAACAGTTTGGATTGCCCCTGCCATGAATGTACATATGTATGAGCATCCAGCAGTACAAGAGAATATTCAAACGCTATATCAATTTGGCTATCGGTTTATTGAACCGAGCGAAGGCTTTCTTGCATGTGGTTATGTTGGCAAAGGAAGACTTGAGGAGCCGGAGAAAATCGTTGAATTACTTGTGAACCATTTCGAAAAAATCGAATCTGGAAGTCCTTTTCACAATGTGAAAATGATTGTAACTGCAGGACCAACGAGAGAAAAAATTGACCCGGTTCGATTCTTTTCAAATCATTCAACAGGGAAAATGGGGTATGCCATTGCAGAAGAAGCAGCGAAATTAGGGGCAAATGTCACGTTGATCACAGGACCTACTGCGATAGCACCTCCAGAAACCGTTACAACTGTTCGCATTGAAACTGCTCAGGAAATGTTTGATGAAGTACTGAAAAGGTATAATGACGCGGAAGTCGTGATAAAATCAGCAGCTGTTGCTGATTACAGACCTGCAAAGCAATATACGCAAAAAATGAAAAAACAGTCTACTCAGTTAGTCATCGAAATGGAACGCACAAATGATATTTTAAAAGAATTAGGCAGACAAAAAACTCATCAATTACTAGTTGGCTTTGCAGCTGAAACGAATAATCTTGAAGAATATGCAAAGAAAAAAATTGAAACGAAAAACTTAGATTTAATCGTAGCAAACAATATCCTATCAAAAGGAGCCGGTTTTGGAACTGATACAAACATTGTGACAATGATTGATCGGGAATTAAATAAAACAGAGCTGCCTTTAATGTCGAAAATACAGGTTGCAAAAAAATTGTTAGATAAAGTGCATTTGCTTTTAAGGGAGCGCGGATAAAAATGAAATATGCGAGTGTTATCGTAGATGTCCCTGCTATGCAAACTGATCGTGCGTTTGATTATAAAGTTCCTGAAGAATGGCAGAAGCTTGTCAAGCCTGGTATGAGAGTCATCGTGCCATTTGGGCCACGAAAGGTTCAAGGGTTTATTATTCAATTGAAGGATCATTCAGATTATAAGAGGTTAAAATCGATCACAGAATTGGTCGATTTAACACCTTGTTTAACAAATGAACTATTACAACTAGGACAATGGTTAACTGAAACGACACTCTGCTTTAAGATTTCTGCTTTTCAAGCAATGTTACCTGCAGCAATGAAGGCGAAATATGAAAAAGTACTAGGATTATTGACAAATGATGTTGGAGTCCTCCCTGAATCGATTAGACCCTTTTTTGAGAAGAGGCATCACGTTGATTTAAAAGAAATACAAGATGTTGTGCCTCTAAGTGAAATTCAAAAGGAAATGAATAAAGGCCATTTGGAAATGATTTATCAAGTCAAACAGAAAACAAATAGGAAAACGATAAAAGTTATTAAATGTAGTGAATCCTTTTCTAAATTGACTAAAATGTTAGCTGAAATTCCTGCAAATGCAAAAAAGCAAATTGAAATTGTTGAATATTTTATTAAAAATAAGATAAGCGAAATTCCTTTACATGTCTTATTATC
>NZ_CADEPK010000271.1 GCF_902829255.1 Metabacillus niabensis
ATTGTAACTATTATCAATAAAATAATTGGAGATGTAAAGAAGAATCACTTATTTTTAACCGTCCAATTACTGGTTTTCTTATTTTATTTATCATTTTTAAGAAGGAATGAAGAAAAAAAGTCAAAATAGATGTCAATAAATACTATTATTGACATGAGAGTAGGACAATTTTATCATATTCACAAAATTTTTTTTGTAAAAAAAGCACCCATTCGAGTGCTTTTCATAAATCATCATTTAAGGCTTGCTATTAAAACTTCATTAATGTTAATACATCGTAACCGTCAAGTAATCTGCGTCCATTTAAGTAAGATAATTCAATTAAGAAAGCAATCCCTGCAACAACTCCACCAAGCTCTTCAACAAGCTTAATCGTTGCTTCGATTGTACCTCCAGTAGCCAATAAGTCATCAGTAATCAAAACACGTTGACCTGGTTTAATTGCATCTTTATGAATAGTTAACACATCTTTTCCATACTCTAGACCATATTCAACACGAACAACTTCTCGAGGAAGTTTTCCTTCTTTTCGAACAGGTGCAAAACCTACTCCTAAAGAATAGGCAACAGGGCATCCAATAATAAAGCCACGAGCCTCTGGTCCAACAACAAGATCGATTTGTTTTTCACGTGCATATGCAACAATTTGATCTGTCGCATATTTATATGCTTCACCGTTATCCATCAATGTCGTAATATCCTTAAATTGAATACCTGGTTTTGGATAATCTGGTACGACTGTAACGAATTGCTTTAAATCCATGTTTACTTTATCCTCCTTATACATTCACAAATGCATGTTTTGAAGATTCAAACTGATCCTCAAACCATTGTTTAAGCTGCATGTATGATGTATATAATAGCGTTTTTTCTAATTCAATTTGCATTTGTTTCTGGGCATATGTTTTCGACTCAGCTAAGTCTCTTTTAGAAGTTGTAGATTTTGTCGAAATAACACCATTTTCTATTGTAACAAATTCTAGTTCAAAAAACACCTGTGACATAAAATCAATTGTTTCTTTTGTCCAACCTTTATAATTAGCTAGCTTTTCACCTTGTTGCTTCAAATTAAATGTGCCCTTTTTTAAGAGAAATGCATAAAACCATTTAAAATGCTCTCTTGTAGG
>NZ_CADEPK010000272.1 GCF_902829255.1 Metabacillus niabensis
GGTATAAAGTTACACTACTAATCTAGTATAATCATACAAAAACATGTAAAAATAGACAATCTTTTTTTCAATAAAATTCTTTTCAAACAAAAAAAGAGTAGAAAATTCCAATCCACTCTTTTTCAAATTAATATTAGTTTATCATTAGACTTGTTACATTTTACCTATACTTTTGAAATTTTCAAACTAAAGACAAGAGAAAAACTCATTTGTTTCCGGGATTACTCCATTTTTATACAAAAAATAGACAAAACAATTATTAACCCTTTTTTTATATAGGTCTTTTTATTCATATTACTGATAAGGTATTTATTTTCATGATAATTTTACTAGTGAATTCTCGTTTCTGAGGAGCTAATTGGATATAAAGTTCCATCTAAAGCAAAAGACATTCTTCCTGTTTCTTCAGATACTACTAAGATTAACGCATCTGTTTGTTCAGATAATCCAATTGCAGCACGGTGTCTAGTACCTACCTTTTTCGAGCCAAAGCTTTGTGTTGTTAACGGAAGAACATTTGCTGCTGATACAATATAATCACCTTTTATTAGCAACGCTCCATCATGTAAAGGATTTCCAGGATAGAAAATACTTTCAATTAATTGACTTGAACAATCTGCGTTGATTTGTACCCCTTCTTGAATATACTCCTCTACGGGAGCACTTCTTTCAATTATTATTAGCCCACCGTGGCGATTATCTGATAAATTTTGTAATGCCTTCGCAATTTCTATTGTTTTTTTTGTAAAACTTGAGATATAGGCTTTTAAATAAAAAAAGGAAGCAGATGATTGAATGGCATTAAATCTGTCTTTTATTCGTGCAATCTCACATAATAGACAATAGTCTTTTTCATCTATTGAGTTTCTCATTAGTTGGGCTTCTTCGATTATATGTTCTAAATTGGTTGCAATGTGTTCCTTTATTTCACCAATCGTATTCGGATTTTCCACCAATTCCACTCCTTCCTCTAATATTAGTATGGTCGTTAATTTATCATTCCATTAACACTCAATTCAAATCTTAGAAAAAAATGTATGTTTTCTAAGATAAGCACCATACTATTAATGGAGGTTTTACCAATGATTACACAAAAAATATTACAATATACATTTAGTATATTAGGCG
>NZ_CADEPK010000273.1 GCF_902829255.1 Metabacillus niabensis
TATTTATATTTTACACTAATTTTGTAGGATTTTATTGATAATATAGGAAAATATTATCATTTTTAACTATCTTCTTAAATCATTAACTGATTTTCCTCACACTTTAAACATATATTGACTATTAATTACGACCACATTACAATAAATAGTGTGACAATTACATGTAAGATGGTCAATTTTCATGAAGACGTATATCTATGAAATGTACTTAAAGCATTTCATTACGGGGCATTAGCTCAGCTGGGAGAGCGCTACACTGGCAGTGTCGAGGTCAGGGGTTCGAGCCCCCTATGCTCCATTCATCTAAACCCTTGTTGTTCAAGGGTTTTTCTTATGTTTCTTTCTTGTTCAAAATACGATTTTTAATCCATTGTTGGCAATTTGTTGGCAAACGCTATTTCATTTAATTTCATCCATTGTGTAAACAATATGAGGCAGCCTTTTCCAATAGCCAAGCCATGAGCACCCACTATAAGCATGATGTTCACTTAACTTCAATCAGGATGATTTTATTAAGACGAGCCTTCCCCTCATCAGTCAGATACACTGTTCCTTCCTTATGACTTCTCGCTAGTCTTAACGCATATTCCATTCTCTGTAGTTTTCGTTGTTCTTTTGTAGATACATCATTTGTTTGTCTTTTCATTGATAAATCAACTCCTTTTGTTGTTGTGATATATTTATATGGGCATTTATCTATTAACTTGCCTGTCTATCATGATTTTTTTGTGATTCATCAAAAAAATATCGTGAAAGGTTTTGTTCAATTTTTAGAGAAATATATTAAGATACTAGTTATTGGTGGGGGTAAGAATGTTAAGAAGTAGAATCAAAGCATATATTGAACTATCACCGTTAACCAGAGAAGAAATTATGATAAAAATGAATGTATCAAATAATACAATTTCGTCTTGGTGTACTGGTAAATCAAGACCTTCTCTTGAAGATACATTTAAACTATCAAGATTATTAAGTGTGACAGTTGAAGATTTGTATGAGTATGTGGAGGAAGATGAATGAAGAAGATTTTTGACAAATTCAAATTTAAAAAGATTTGGATTCCTACAGTTGCTATAGTGGCAATACTTTTTTTGGTTATTGGTGCTATAACTGGATTTATTCGGGGTTATGATATTGGATATGAAGCAGTAAAT
>NZ_CADEPK010000274.1 GCF_902829255.1 Metabacillus niabensis
ATGTACCATGAAATTATAATATAATGAGAGAGAAATATTGTAAGTTAGTAGTGATTTTAGGTATACTATTATTTAAATTTTTATTATACGACTGAGGATTTTCTGAATATTAATTTATGGAGCAGCCTCCATCTCCTGAGTTTTCCTGAAATATTAATGTTCAAAAGTTGTCAAACATAGTTAAAGGTTTTAAAATTTCATATTATATAAATTTTTGTTAAACTGTAAAAATTAATTTCAGAGCAATAAATAGGAATAAAATAATTAAATTAAAGGATTAATGGTATGGTATACTTATCCATATAAAAGGTAATAATTATTATATTTGAACGTTCCATAGAAAGCAGGGTTAGAATGAACTTAAAAATTTCTAATTTAGCACAAATAAAGGAAGCTGTAATTGAAGATAGTGATTTAGTAGTAATAGTAGGAGATAACGGAACAGGGAAAACATTATTATTAGAATCATTAACTCTTTTTAAAGAGCACTATAGAGATAATTTAGATAAACTTATTGATACATACCTAGACAATAATTTTTTAAATATTGACATTGAAACTAATTGGGATGACTTAATTAAGTATTACAGGAATACAAAATTAGAAAATATAGAAGACGATAACAAAGATAAATCTCCTATAAAGAAATTTCTAGTAAAAATTGAAGTGGAAAACTCAATTAATGTAGAAGATTTTTTTTCTAATAAATTTGAATTAATGACTTATGAAATTAATGATTTAATTAAAGAAAGAGTATTATTTACTGAGGAATCAAATGTTAAAGTTGAATTATTAGATATACCTGAAGTTAAAGAGTTGTATGAGTATGAGTTTAGGTTTATATTAGCTGATGATGTAGGAATTTTACTTGGTGGAGAAGATGAGAAAAATTTAGCTACCAATGTATTTTTAATACAGTCAGAAGAAGATTTAAATGAAAATAATAAAACATTGGAATCAGTTGAAACTTATCTACCTAAAATTGTTAATCAAGAAACTTTCAAAAAAATCTTAACTAGGAATTTAAAAAGAAACTTTCTTAAATATGTATATGGTTTAAACTCCACTAATGGTAGGTTACTGTTTTTACCGTCAGAACGTAATCTTTATATGGATAATGCCTTAAGAAAAACACTTGACCAAAATTATAACAAATCTAAATTAAGGTATAGTGA
>NZ_CADEPK010000275.1 GCF_902829255.1 Metabacillus niabensis
ATATAGAATATTATGCATATAACAATAAAATAAGCATAAAATGATAGTTGGGATTAAAGCTTTTCAATTGAAAGAAATCAACAATTTTGGTAATCTTAAATTGAAAAGCTAAATGGCTTTCTCGCTAAAAGTTGTACATAACAAAGGAGGATATTTAAAATGGCTTATGAATTACCACAATTACCTTATGCATACGATGCACTAGAACCACATATTGACAAAGAAACAATGAATATTCACCACACAAAGCATCATAATACTTACATTACAAATGTTAATGCTGCATTAGAAGGTCATTCGGATCTTGCAAGCAAAAGTGTTGAAGAATTAGTTTCTAATTTAGATGCTGTTCCTGAAGCAATCCGTACCGCTGTTCGTAACAATGGTGGTGGACATGCTAACCATAGCTTATTCTGGACAATTCTTTCACCAAATGGCGGTGGTGAGCCAACAGGTGAACTTGCAGAAGCAATTAATGCTAAATTTGGAAGCTTTGAAAGCTTTAAGGAAGAGTTTGCAAAAGCTGCAACTACTCGTTTTGGTTCAGGTTGGGCTTGGTTAGTTGTTAACAATGGTGAGTTAGAAGTTACAAGCACTCCGAATCAGGATTCTCCATTAATGGAAGGAAAAACTCCAATTCTTGGATTAGATGTTTGGGAGCATGCTTACTATTTAAATTACCAAAACCGTCGTCCTGACTA
Organism: Metabacillus niabensis; assembly: GCF_902829255.1. Classification (GTDB taxonomy): domain Bacteria; phylum Bacillota; class Bacilli; order Bacillales; family Bacillaceae; genus Metabacillus; species Metabacillus niabensis. The sequence goes on from NZ_CADEPK010000275.1 coordinate 702, forward strand.
CATTGCATCATTCTGGAATGTAGTAAACTGGGATGAAGTTACAAAACGTTTTAACGCTGCAAAATAAGTATTTGTCTTTAAAAAGGAGTTAACCTAGGTTAGCTCTTTTTTTATGCTCTTTTTTAAAAGATTGTAGTTTTTGACACTATTATATAAGGGTTGATTGTAGCTACTCGTAAGACAGCTACTTCAATGAGTGGTACAGGTAAATAGGTAAGCAGGTGTTTATAATAAATGATTCTCGCCGTCCACCGTGGAAAGCGGAAGCGAACTACACGAAGAAATCAAGCAAAACGTAATTTAATAAGATGCAACAAAGTTTACGAAAACAGCCTTTATTATATTTAGCTTATTATCCTCTTGTTAACATAAAAACTCCTCCAATATATAGTCGATTAAAATAAGTATACATATCTACAAAATGATAAGACAGACTATGTAGTAGAAGTTGAAGGGGAGTTTTTTTATGTTTAAATTGCAAAAGATTTTTGGAGATGTTCAAGTAAGTAAAGATTTATTATTGTTATTAGCAATAGGTGGGTTATATTCCTTAAGCATCGCTTTATCAAATACCTTCGTTAATGTGTATTTATGGAAACAATCAGGTGAATTTCTTGACTTGGGTATTTACAATCTTTCCATAGTGGTTATGCAGCCATTAACATTTATTTTTGCAGGAAGATTAGCCAAAAAAATAGACCGTGTCATTATTTTGCGTTTAGGAGTAATTTTTTTAGCAATATTTTTTCTAACTGTATTAGTAATTGGTGATTTAGCAGCGAAGCTCTTAGTTGTAATTGGTGGTACGTTAGGAATTGGCTATGGTTTCTATTGGTTAGCCTTTAATGTACTTACGTTTGAAATTACTGAGCCCGAAACAAGGGATTTTTTTAATGGTTTTTTAGGAATTATGAATTCCACTGCTGGTATGGTTGGTCCAATAATCGCGGGATATGTAATTTCTCGATTGAAAAACTTCACAGGGTACACTACCATTTTCACAATTTCCTTAATACTATTTTCGGGAGCAGTTATATTAAGCTTTTTTTTAACAAGGAGACCTGCAGAAGGAAGTTATTTACTCAAACGAATAATACAAGAACGCAAACATAATCAAAATTGGAAAAGAATTACGAATGCCCATTTTTTTCAAGGATTACGTGAGGGGACATTTGCTTTTGTTATAGGTGTATTTGTTTTTATAACAACAGGCAGTGAATTAGCTTTAGGGAAATTCGGATTAATCAATTCAGCAGTTGCGTTTTTAGCCTATTTTTTAGCAGCAAGAATAATAAAAAAGTCAAAAAGAAAAATCTATATTCTAATGGGAGGCATCCTATTATATTTATCGATTTTTATCATCTTGTTCGATTTGACTTATCAAAAGTTAATTATTTATGCTGTATTAATCGCGATCGGATATCCAATGCTTTTAGTTCCATACTCTTCTATAACGTATGATGTAATAGGGCATGCCTGGAATATTGCAAAAGCAAGAATTGAGTATATCGTAGTAAAAGAAATTTTTTTAAATGCTGGTAGGATTGGCTCAATAGTGTGTTTTATTATTGCCGTAAGATTTTTTAATGAAAAGCAAAGCATTCCTATATTATTAGCAATTATAGGGATCGGCCATTTACTCATTTTCTTTTTTGTAAGAAAGATACACCTTAAGGGCGGCAAAGAAATAATTGATGAAACAGGACAAAAGCCAGTAAGAAAAGCAAATTTAGTTGATGGTGATAGTGGAGCATAAAAAATATCTTTAATAGATAACTCATGTTTGTAGGCAAAAGAGGGTAGCTCAAAACCAAAGGTTCAGACTCCTCAAACACAATATCTAGACTAATGACTATATATCAGTGTTTGTTGGCGGGTAACCCTTTTGAGAAACCCTCTTTTTGTATATTTATTTAGAATATAAATAAAAATTTAAGTTAGTATGAGAAAGTCAATCTGTTTTCTGGGAAGGTGAAATAATCAAACTTGCTACCTTAAAGTCTTATAAACATATTTAAGTCATTACTTTTTAATTGCATTCAACTCTAAAAGTAATGTACAGTTTTTAAATTTTCATCCTCTCTTGCCGTTCTTCGAAAGTTAACTCCGTTATTAAACAAAATATGACAAACTCCATCACGAATTTACAAAACCTTTACATTTACTTAAAACGTCATTAATACTCAAACGTTATTCTAATACTCGTAGGACAAAACAAAAACAGTATTTAGGGGGAATATGGCAATGAAAAGCTTTAAGAGCTTAGTACTACTTTTAGTAATGGGATTTTTAGTAATATTCTCAGCTGCATGTGGCAGTGGAACAACTTCAGAAGAAGATACAAGCACAGGCTCTGGAGATACTAAAGAAAAAGAAACTGCATTAGAAGGTAGTGTCGTAATCGATGGCTCTGGTACAGTTTATCCTTTCATGTCAAAAATGGCGGAAAATTACATGTCTGAAAACGAGGAAGTTTCTGTTGAAGTGAGTCGTGCAGGTACTTCTGCTGGATTCGAAAAGTTTCTTGTAGCTGATAACGGAACTGATTTCAACGATGCATCTCGTGAGATTAAAGATGAAGAAAAAGCTAAAGCTGAAGAATTAGGTATTGAATACAAAGAATTCCAAGTTGCTCTTGATGGTTTAACATTTGTTATCAACAAAGAAAACGATTGGGCAACTGAAATGACTCAAGAAGAAGTAGTGAAAATCTTCCTTGCTGAAGGTGGAGTAACAAAATGGTCTGATATTAACCCTGATTGGCCAAATGAAGAAATAAAGCCAATGGGTCCTAACGAAAACCATGGTACAAACGAATTTATGTTTGAAACTATTATGGAAGAAAAAGATTTTGTTGATACAGTAAATTTACAACAAGAATACTCTACTCTAGTAGATCTTGTTTCTAAAGATAAAAATGCAATTGCGTTCTTTGGATATGGCTACTACGATAGCAATAAAGATAAACTAAACGCAGTAAAAGTTGACTTTGGTAATGGTCCAGTTGCTCCAAGTTTAGATACAATCGGTTTAGATGATGATGCTGCTTACAAACCATTTACTCGTCCAGTATTCACATACTTAAACGTTGGAATGGCAAAAGAGAAGCCTCAAGTTCTTGATTATGCTATCTACACAATGGAGAATGCTCAAACAGTAGCTTCTGAAACTGGATTTGCTCCATTAAAAGATGAAGTAATTGAAGAGTCTATCAAATACCTAGAAGGATTAAAATAATCATCTTTACCTAAATTATAAGAAGATGAGAAGTAGATGAGAAGTTTTACTTCTCATCTACTTAAGTGTTTCCTCTAAACTAACTATCTACTAATATTCACCTCACATAATGTCATCATATATGGAGGATGAAAGGGGTTTTCGATCTTGGATAATAAGGTAAGCATCCGTGACATGATTGAAAAAAAGAGAAGCTCTACAAATCTAACTTCTGTCACAGAAAAGGTTATACCTAAATTCTTATTAATTATTGCTACTATATCAATACTCACAACTCTCGGAATAGTTATTACTCTTTTAACTGAAACAATAAACTTTTTCAAAGATGTTCCATTTTTAGATTTCTATACTGGAACAATTCTAAAACCACTAGGTGATGATGCACAATTTGGAGTACTGCCATTGCTTACAGGAACAATTTATTCAACAGTTATTGCAATGTTTGTAGCAATTCCTGTTGGTTTAATGGCAGCAATTTATTTAAGTGAATATGCTTCCGATAAAGTGCGAAGAATTTTAAAGCCTATACTTGAGATTCTTGCAGGTATCCCTACAATTGTATATGGATTCTTTGCATATACTTTTGTTACACCGCTATTAAGATCATTTATTCCAGCTTTAGATCCAACAAATATTTTAAGCCCAGGAATTGTAATGGGAATCATGATTATACCTATGGTTGCGTCACTTTCAGAGGATGCTATGAGTTCTGTTCCAAACTCGATGCGGGAAGGTGCTCTTGCTCTTGGTTCAACCAAACTTGAGGTAACTTGGAAAGTTGTTATTCCAGCAGCTATATCTGGAGTTATAGCCTCATTTGTCTTGGGAATATCTCGTGCTATTGGGGAAACGATGATTGTTGCAATTGCAAGTGGAAGTAATAAGGACTTTACTTTTGATATAACACAATCAATGCAGACGATGACTGCTTATATCGTTGAAGTAACAGGTGGAGAAGCTCCTGCTGGTTCAACGATTTACTACAGTTTGTACGCTGTTGCAATGACATTATTTGTTTTTACACTCATAATGAACCTCATTGCCCAGTATATTTCTCGTAAATATAGGGAGGAGTATTAATTATGAAGTATGTAGATGTCGAACAAGTACAAAAGAAGATGGGGTCCCGTTTACTTGTAAATAATCTTGCAAGAACTCTTTTTCTATTAGCAACGCTGTTCGGTTTAGTCGTTTTATTAACACTGATTTATAGAGTGGTATCAGATAGTATTGGATGGATTGATTTTCAATTTATCACAAGTAAGCTGTCAACAACTGCCGAACGAGCAGGAATAATGGGTGCAATTGCAGGTACATTATGGTTAATGGTCGTTGTTGCACCTGTTACAATGTTTTTAGGAGTGGGTACAGCAATTTATTTAGAAGAGTATGCAAAGAATGGAAAATTAAAATCTTTTATTCAAACAAATATTTCTAACTTAGCTGGTGTTCCATCCGTTGTATTCGGTATATTGGGATTAACTGTATTTGTGCGTGGCCTAGAGTTAGGAAACATTGTTCTTGCCGGTGGTCTAACAATGTCTTTATTGGTGCTTCCGATAGTTGTAGTTGCAAGCCAAGAAGCTATTCGTGCCGTACCACAATATCTTAGAGAAGCATCTTATGGTATGGGAGCTACAAAATGGCAAACAATTAAAAACATTGTCTTACCTGCAGCGATTCCAGGAATTTTAACTGGTCTTATCCTCTCTCTTTCAAGAGCTATTGGTGAAACAGCTCCACTCGTTGTTATTGGTATTCCAGCATTGTTAATTCCACTTCCAGATGGAATTTTTGATAAATTTACTGTTTTACCAATGCAAATTTATTATTGGACTGTTGACTCAGCACTTGTAGCTGAGTACGCAAATCTTGCTGCTGCTACAATTGTTGTTCTATTAATTGTCCTATTTTTAATGAATTCAATTGCAATTTTTATTAGAAATAAGTTTCAAAATAGATTTTAATTTATTTGGGGGTTTTTAAATATGGCAGTTTTATCCGATAGCAAAAAGAATAATGTTACGAATTTTGAAAGAGATGAGAAGCCAATGGATAAAAAAGATATAGTTTATGATACAAAAGATTTAAATTTATGGTACGGTGAGGATCATGCATTAAAGAATATTAATCTCTCAATTTTTCAAAATGAAGTAACAGCAATTATCGGTCCTTCTGGTTGTGGAAAATCAACATTTATTAAAACTTTAAATAGAATGGTTGAATTAATACCGGTTGTTCGAATTTCAGGAGATATCCGATATAGAGATAAGAGTATATTAGATAAAAGTTATAAGGTTGAGGATTTAAGAACTAGAGTAGGAATGGTTTTCCAAAAACCAAATCCATTTCCTAAGTCAATATATGATAATATAGCTTATGGACCTAAAATACACGGTATAAGAGATAAAAAAATTCTAGATGAAATTGTTGAAAGAAGCTTACGTGGAGCAGCAATTTGGGATGAAGTTAAGGATCGATTAAAAGAAAATGCATATGGCCTTTCCGGAGGTCAGCAGCAGCGTCTATGTATTGCTCGATGCTTAGCTATTGAACCAGATGTTATATTAATGGATGAACCAACGTCAGCTCTTGATCCAATATCAACTCTTAAGGTTGAGGAGTTGATTCAAGATTTGAAAAAAGATTATAGTATTATCATTGTTACACATAATATGCAACAGGCTGCTCGTATTTCAGATAGAACGGCGTTCTTCTTAAATGGGGAAGTTGTTGAATTTGATGTAACTGATAAAATCTTTGCAAATCCAAATGATAAAAGAACAGAGGATTATATAACAGGTCGATTCGGTTAATCTAAATAGAAAAAAATCGTGCATGTCCAAGATGCACGATTTTTTTCATTATATCTATTTTTTATTATGAAAGCGTGATGATGGGAATATATATAAGTACGTAGGAGGTAGTGAATATGAGTATAAGAGAACGGTTCGAAATTGATCAAAAAAAATTGAGAGATAAATTAATCGAAATTGGAAGTCTTACTGAAGTGGCACTTAGTAAGTCCTGTCTCTTATAAAAACTTAACGCGGCCGCCGAACCCCCTTGTGTAGATTTGGGGGGTCCCCGGTCCATTAAAAAAAAAAAAAATCAATACAATATGAAACGTGTATACAACACATATAAAAAGAGATGGAGACAG
>NZ_CADEPK010000276.1 GCF_902829255.1 Metabacillus niabensis
TCTACAGCTTCATATGCAATACTTTCATCATTAAACAATTCATCTACATGATAAGAAAGTTCTACAATGCCTTCCTTATTCGGCTTACCTTGCATTAATATATCACCAATTATTTTCTTTTCTTCAAACTTAATAATTAACCAAAGACCACACTCATAACTTTCTTCATCCTCTTTTTCTAAACATTCAATGTAGTATGGAAGAAAACCTTTCACATAAGGTGATGGCCAATTTAATGGAAACTCTATTGGTGATCTCTGTTCCAATTCTTTTCGATGAAATACTAACGATTTTGCAATATCCAATGAGCAAGGAATAAGCATTAACCGATTAGTTAAAATTTCTATCAATACATTCTCTCCTCTCTTATTGATATGACGATCATAAAAAGAGTTACGAATGAAACCAATTTAAGAAACATTGGTTGACCTGTAAATTCAGGGCTAATGTAAAAGTCAAACGTTATTGCTTTTAGATGTTTCCTAATTTTCAACTAACCGTTTTCATATGCATACCGACAAGTTTCCTTCACCTCAAAAAGACAATAAAAAAGGTGGTATAGAATATCTTATTCTTTACCACCTTAAAATTATGTTTAAAACCCTAAGATTGCTTTAATTACAGAGGTTGTTTCCCCTCCATGATAAATCACATATAATAATAAATATACTGCAACTCCTGTAATACCAGTAAAAAACCAAACAACACTTGTAAACGGACCAATTTTGCGATGTTTCTCATAATTCTTTTTATAACCCGTAATAAGAGAAATAATCCCTAATACCGCTCCAATAGTAGCTAAAGAAATATGAAAAATTAAAAACAAAGTATAGTATATTTTAATATGCTCAGGACCACCAAAAGCTGTATTTCCTATAAAGATTGTTCGTGAAGCGTAAATGATGAAAAATAAAACAGCAAAAATAGCTGCCCAGGTCATAACCTTCATATGTAAATCAATTTTTTTAATTTTTATTAAATACCAGCCAATTGCAACAAAAATTGCACTAAGAACGATAAAAGTCGTACTAATCGTAGGCAATAAAGGTAATGTTGTATTCATTTTCAATCCTCTCATTATATGTATTGACCATGTTATTCAAAACTGTTTGTTTCAGTTCTTAAAGGACTCTTTACATCTATTGGATTTCCCCATTGATACTTTTCTCCTGCAGAAATCACCCATTAAGAACATGCTAAAAGTCAGGATTGAAATTAACATAGCCTATGTAGCAATGACATTGGACTGATCTTATAATCAAATCAGCCCAATGTTTCTTTATTTTATCGGTTCAGGTCTATAGTCTTCCTGTAACTCAAGTTCATCTTTAAGACGCTCTTTTCGCGCCCATTCAAAGAAGACATACGCTAAAATAGACCCATATACAACCTCTTGAATAATTTTCATAAGTACACCACCAAGTTGTTGATCATCAACTAATGGCAATGTATTAAACATTTCCGGACCTGTTAAATTTAATCCTGCAAGCATATCCCCTGGCACACATAAATGCAAAGCATTGATCCATGCTTGTGGATCGGAATATGTTAAGTAAAGTGGATCAGGCGAAAAAATAATTAATGCACATGCAGGAGTTAATAATACTCCGTCTGCAAAAATATACCCCATTTTTTTTATCCCTGAAAGCGAATCCCATTCCTGTAGGGTATTGAGCAACGGCAACCACATAAATATAGCTGCTATAAAAATAATCGTCGTCATTAAAGCGTGATAAAGCGGTTCCGTTTTTACAAAATCAAAAACTAATGGGATATGATAGACTGAAAATACACCATTAAATACAATTAAAGCGAGAATTGGTTTTGTAAAAAATTTGAATACCGGTTTAATAATAGGACGATACAGAATAGCTCTCCACAACCATTCTGGAATCCCTAAGATAAGTAAGGGTGGTACAATCAAATATAAAATAGCCATTTGTGTCATATGAGCACTAAACATAATATGCCCGAGTAAATCAACAGGACTTCCTTTACTTACGTATAAGGCAACAATCCCAGAAACAAATAAAATTTGCTGTTTTGTTGAAACAGGTGAACTATCTTTAAATTTCGATCTCCATGGTCCAATAATCATAAAATATAAAACTAAGAGTAAAACCATTACGGATAAATAATAAGGACTCCACAACGCACGAAATCCAAATATTTCAAAGCCCATTAACTTTTCAGCTCCTTAACGCTAGTCCTTCAAAAATATTATACACTTCCAAACTTTCACTATCAATGAACGATCTTTGACAAAATCCTATTACATATACATTTGAAGCTTGTTACAGAAATGCTTTGAATGTAATGAAAAGAGCAATTAGCAAAATGCTAATTGCTCTTTAATTAAGGTTCATTACCACCAAATAATTGTAGTAAAAGCCAATACCGTTAACGCAGCTACAAATACACCTGAGAACAGGAATAGAGCGGACATTTCATGCCCTTTATGACTCATATGCATAAAATAATACAGTTGGAAAATGACTTGAATTACTGCAAGTGTAATAATAAATGGAACTTTAAACCATTCACCGATTCCATCATATCCTACAGCGATAAATGCAACTATCGTCAAGAAAATCATCATACCGAAAGTAATCACTTGGTGTTTCATTTCTTCAGCATTTTTCTTACGGCGATAAACTAAATCTACTTTTGGGTTTGTTGAATTATGATTATTTGCCATCAAATTATCCCACCATTCCCATTAAGTATACAATTGTAAAGATAAATACCCATACAACGTCGATAAAGTGCCAATACAAGCTTGCAACGTAATATTTTGGTGCATTATACAAGCTTAAGCCACGTCTTGCGTTGCGGACAATTAAAGTAGTGATCCACAATAAACCGAAAGCAACGTGCATTCCATGTGTTCCAACTAAAGTGTAAAACGCAGAGCCGAGAGCACTACTAGTAATTGTAAATTCAAAATGATGTACATAATGATTAAACTCATAAATCTCCAAAATAAGGAATCCTAATCCTAAAAGAACGGTGATAATCATCCACAATTGCATTTTACCAAAATTAAAATTTTTCATATGGTACATAGCATAAACACTAGTTAAACTTGAGGTCAAAAGCAGCATTGTTGCCGCAAAAGTCAATGGAATATCAAATAGTTCTTGCGTTGTTGCTCCTCCTGCAGAGGATTCTCTTAATGCTAAGAATGTAGCGAAGAGACTAGCAAAAAGAACTGTCTCTCCTCCAAGGAACAACCAAAAACCTGTAAATTTATTTTTACCTTCGAGGGTAGCTTTTTCAGGCGATGCCGGAAAATTTTCAGCTGTTAACTTATCTTCAACATTTGCCATTATGCTTTCCCTCCTTTTTCTTCCTTAAGTAAATCTTCTTTATGAATATGGTATCCATGATCATCAATTATTGAGCGGAAGAACATTGCACCGAAAGTAATAATAAAACCAACAATGATTAGCGGGAATGCCCAACCATAGTCTTCGCGATAAAGTAATCCAAATGATGCAACGAATAATCCTAAAGACATAATAAATGGTAAGATTGATCCGTTTGGCATATGAATATCACCTAACGGCTCTGCAGGAGTCATCCCTTTATTCCCTGCCATTTTTTCTACCCACAATGCATCTAAACCACGTACAAGTGGAGTTTGTTTAAAGTTATATTCCGCCGGAGGTGAAGCAACCGCCCACTCAAGTGTACGACCATCACCCCAAGGGTCATCTCCAACCTTTTCTCCCTTAATTGAAGTGTAAATGATGTTAATCAATAAAATGATCGTTGCTGCCGCCATAAAGAATGCTCCAACTGTACTTACAAAGTTTGCCATATCTAACCCTTGACCAGGTAAGAATGTAAATATTCGACGTGGCATCCCCCATAGACCAAGGAAATGTTGAATAAAGAATGTTAAATGGAAACCAATAAAGAAAAGTACAAACGTCACTTTATTCAAGAACTCATTTAACATTTTACCGAACATTTTTGGCCACCAATAAACAGTACCAGCAAATAACGAGAACACAACCCCACCAACAATTACGTAGTGGAAATGAGCAACAACGAAATAAGTATCATGATATTGATAATCTGCTGCTGCTGCTGCAAGCATTACTCCTGTAACCCCACCCATGACGAATGAAGGAATAAAAGCTACTGACCAAAGCATCGGAGAGGTAAATTTAATCGATCCACCCCAAATTGTGAAAAGCCAGTTAAAAATTTTAATTCCTGTTGGTACAGCAATCGCCATTGTAGCAACAGCGAATATCGCATTTGCAATTGGTCCTAAACCAGTTGTAAACATATGATGCGCCCAAACCATGAATCCTAAAAATCCAATTAATACTGTTGCGAATACCATTGATGAGTATCCGAACAGACGTTTTCTTGAAAATACCGGTAAAATATCAGAGAAAATTCCAAATGCTGGTAAAACTAAGATGTATACCTCTGGATGACCGAAGATCCAGAATAAATGTTCATAAATAACAGTGTTACCGCCAAGACCTGCATCAAAGAATGCAGTTCCAAATAAACGATCAAACATTAATAATGCTAAACCTACTGTAAGCGCAGGGAAAGCAAATAAAATAAGTGCTGATGCTACAAAAGTTGTCCATGTGAACAACGGCATGCGCATATAGGTCATTCCCGGTGCTCTCATGTTAATGATTGTAGCTAAAAAGTTAATACCAGCTATAAGTGTTCCTAGACCGGAAACTTGCAGCCCTAGTAAATAAAAATCTACGCCATGGCCTTCAGATTGTATTGCTAAAGATGCATAAGAAGTCCAACCAGCGTCAGGTGCTCCACCTAAAAACCAACTTAGATTTAAGAAAACCCCTCCAAAGAAGAACAGCCAAAAACCTAACGAGTTTAAAAATGGAAATGCAACGTCACGAGCACCAATTTGTAATGGTACTACGGCATTCATTAGTGCGAACAATAAAGGCATTGCAGCTAGAAAGATCATTGTAGTTCCGTGCATAGTTAAAATTTCATTATATACACCTGCACTAACAAAGTCATTATTCGGAATTGCTAGCTGAATGCGGATCAGCAACGCTTCTAATCCACCAACAAGGAAGAAGAAGCCACCGGCTATCAGGTAAAGGATAGCGATTTTCTTATGGTCAACGGTTGTTAAATAGTCCCATAAGACTGCACCTACCCCTTTTTTCTGAGTCAACGTGCTCACAGTGTTACCTCCCTTTTCTTTTACAAAGTAATATCTACTTAATTACTAGTAACTTTTAACCCCATTAAATATTCAGTTAACGCATCAAGCTCTTCATCATTTAGCTTTGGATAAGTACCAGTCATTTTATTAGCTGGCTTATAAGCTTCAGGGTCTTTTAACCAATTGCGGATGCTTTCTTCATTATGTTTCAATACTCCTGCAACTGTAGAACGTTCACCAAAAGTTGCCAAGTTTGGAGCTGTTCGAGCTGCAGCAGGACGTTCGTCCATAGGTGTTACAGCATGACATGAAATACATCCCTTTTCTTCAAACAATTGCTCACCTTGCTTCGCTAAATCTGTTGTTGCGACAGCTTTACTATTTTCCATTTCTGAGATCCATTGGTCAAATTCATCTCTAGAAATGGCTTTTACTTTAAAGTCCATTAATGCATGTGATGGTCCACAAAGCTCTGCACACTTCCCATAAAAATATTCCCCAGCTTGATCAGCACGTTTGGAATCAAACTTTAACCACATTTGGTTGACATTTGTTCCCTTTTCGATATTTGAATCAACATTTGTATCCATTTTACCGCCAATTGATGGAATCCAGAATGAGTGCTTTACTTCATCTTGATTTGATTCTAAGTTAAAATAAACTTTTTCATCAGTTGGTACTACTAACTCTTGGCTAGTTACAACTCCATAATCAGCATACTCGAATTCCCACCAATAAAGATTTGCCCGTACATTAACGACGATGGCATCTTCTGGTTTACGATTTTTATCCTCAATTGCATCTACATCAGCAAGCTTAAACGTTGCAGAGACAACTGGGACTGTCAAGACAAGTAATAATAGAATAGGAATAACAGTCCAAATGATTTCTAGCTTATGATTCCCTTCAACTTGAACAGGAATATTGTTTTCTTCACCTTTGCGTCGACGGAATTTTACGACTACATAGATGAAGATTACCGTTACGACTGCAATGACAACAACCATTATGAGTGTACTTAACACCATAAGGTCATATTGCATATCCGCTACCTCACCAGCAGGTTGAAGCGTGGAAAGAAACGGTTCACCACAGCCGGCTAGGACAAGCGTCAATGCCGCAAATAAGGATAATAGACGCCATTTTGTCAGCCTTTTTCTCATAGCTAAATCAAACCCCTCTTTCAGTAATTTAAAAATTCCTATTATACTTTAATAAGGAACTTATTTATTAATAAATTCTTTTTAAGAAAGAATTTCAAACTAAAAAGCGGTTAATTCACCACTAATAAATAATTTTTAATAAAAGAATAAGTAGGACTCTCACTATTTTTATCAATTGCCAAAATAAACTTTAACTTATCATTATCATGCCTGCTAATTAGGAGACTATCCAAATAACCTTTATGTACTGACCAAAAACAATAAGGAAAAATATTTTTTAGTAAAAAATTCAAGCCAATAAATTACAATAAAAATGAAGGCGGTTGCACTTACTATAAATTCTATGTTTTTTAAAATAGTCCTCTAGATATTAAAACATACTTCTCACTTAATTTGTGAACAAATCATGAAGTATTTTTGTCGAAATTGTGAATGGATTTTTGTAAAAAGTGCAAGTTTTTCTATTTTAACATATAATTCCAAAAAAGTCTCTAAAAATAAACCGTTTACACTTTTAACGATAAAAGAGAGAAAATATTCAAAACCCCTTCTCTATTTCTAACAAAATCCTCTTAAATATTCAACCTTTTTTAGTATATTAAAGAAATCAAAATTGAAGATTTTTTTCTCGCTTCATTATTTACGTCCAACTACAATATCCAATAACTTTGTGAACTTTTCCTTATATTTATTGTCTTTTTCCTATACATTGTG
>NZ_CADEPK010000277.1 GCF_902829255.1 Metabacillus niabensis
ATTTTTCACTAAGCTTTTGGTTATTATCCGCATTATAATTGTTATCTTTCTTTAACAAACCATTTAGCTTTTTCATAAGAATGGTTTCAGCATTTGAGCTATGTATTATTTTGATAGTAGGAATGATGAAATCAAAAAACTTCGTTCGATTATATACCAATTCGGATTCATCTTCATGCGAAAATATATCATCCTTCATTGCATATATAAATTTAATATCCAAACCCCTTAATTGAGCTGAACTATTTAATATTGTGTTTAAGCTTCTAAGTCTTTCAAAAATCTTGACATTTTGAAACCTATCCAAGTCCTCAAAAACAATATAGCAGTAATTTGATTTTTTAAATAGATAAATAATTTCATCCAAATAATGATTAAAAACTGTGCTTCCATCATGAAAGGTAAATTCTATGTTCGTGTTCGCAACCCCAAACTTACTTACACCTAGTTTTCTAAATACCATTAGCAACATATAGATAGCTATTCCATATATCCCTATTAGAATACTGTAAACTAACATTAATAAAACGTTCTCCCACAGTCCTTTTCCAAATAAATTTCCGTTTATTTGAGTTAACCATTTGTTAGTGATTAATAAATATAAAAAGATTCCTGTTCCCAACAAATAGAATATTATAGAAAATATGTACCAAAATGATAAATCACTTATCTTAGTAAATTTAGAATTTGAAATTCGATTTGGATTTACCTGATAAAACATCTGCTGTAATATTTGTTGTTCTAATATGTTTTCACTTGATGGAGAATTGCCTGTTTGATCTTGTTCTGTTTTAAAAGTAGCAATTGAGACTCTCATCATTTTCTTAGCTTTTTCTTTATATTTTTCAAAATATGCATCAATAATGGTCGTTTTTCCTGCTCCATAACCTCCAGTAATTGCAATATTTTTATTTTCCTTTTTTTCTAATGCCTTTTTTAATATAC
>NZ_CADEPK010000278.1 GCF_902829255.1 Metabacillus niabensis
TTCCTATTATGAAAGTTTTTCACATGAAATAAATGGTAACGATAGTCTTTTCAAAAAAAAATGCCTTGCCCTTATAGAGCAAAGCATTCCGATTTAGCGATAAATCATTTGAAATTTAGCTTACTTAGTCAAACCATTTACTAATACCTTACTTCTTTTTGTATTTATTTTAGCCTCCGAAATGAAAAGCCCAGTTAATGTAAGTAAGATCCCTAAGGCTGCCATCCATGTCATAGGCTCGTGCAACACAATCATTGCTGTAATGACCGTAATAATTGGAACTAAATATATGTAAATACTCGTTTTAATCGCACCTAATTTTTTTATTGCAAAGTTCCATGAGACAAAGCAAAGAGCAGACGCACCTAGTCCTAAGAACAATAAATTAAACAAGTAAACAGGTTGAACGAAGCGTTCTAAATCAAGCTTAAAGTCAAATAAAAAAAGTGCCGGTATCATAAACAAAATACCGTAAAAAAATACTCTCCTTGTCGCTTGAATCGTGTTATAGCCATAGCTACTAATTTTCCTAGTTAACACAGAATATATCGCCCAAATGAGCGTAGCCGCTACTGCTAATAGATCGCCAACAGGATTTAATTGAAAATTAGTTGAACCGTTAAAGCTAATTAAAAAAATACCTAATAACGCAACAATAAATCCAATGAAAAAATTCATCCGCAATGGTTCGTTTTTCAAAAAAAGATAAATAAGTATCGCTGTAAAAAATGGAACAATAGCACTGATCACACCAACATTCGAAGCTAATGTAAAAGTTAAGGCGATGTTTTCCAAAAGATAATACAATGTAACTCCGCAGAGCCCAGCACAGGCAAATAGCAGTTCATGCTGTTTATCCATAAACTTTAATCGATAAGGATAAATCATTTTTAAAGCTATAATTCCTATAACAAACCGGAAAAATAAAATCTCTATTGGAGAAAAACCATTTAATAAGATTTTTGTAGAGATATACGTTGTTCCCCAAATGATAATTGTAATAATTGCTGATAAATGTCCTACTGAAAGTTTGTTTTCCATCCTTTTTCCTTTCCACTTTTTATCTGCTTATTTACTATATTCAATATAAATGTTGCGGTATTGCCCTGGGGTTAATCCGATGAAGTCCATAAAAAATTTGCTAAAATGACTTTGATCGACGAAGCCCGTTTGCATAGCAACCTCCAGTGGTTTAATCCCTTGTTCTAATAATTTTTTCGCTTCATTGATTCGGACCGTTTGTAAGTAACGATATGGAGTAATGCCACGAATCCGCGCAAATGAGCGTAACAATGTGTATTTATTCATATCACAAATTTCCACCAATTCTTCTAGAGAAATATGTTCTGTATAATTCTTTTCTATATACTCGCAAACCTTAGCAATTTTCTGTTCAATCTTACCGAATTCTATATCCTTAGCTACTTCGCAATATTCTTCTATTAACTGTTCCATAAGAAAGTAAAACGTTTCTTCTTTCTCAAGCTCTGTTATCTCATCCATAATCATTTGGTGAAGATGATGCAACAAATGAGCATGTTCACTATGATAGGCAACAGGAGTAGTAAAGTAAGGAAGATCGTCTTTTCCGGTAATTTCCTTTGCCACCTTTCGCATAATATCTGGCTTAATATTCAAGCATCGATAATCCAATGATTTATGATCAACTTGTTCACATGCATGATTATCGAAAGGGTTAAAAAAGATAAGATCTCCGCTATTAATGACATAATTTTTATTCTTACAAGTCAATTTTCTTTGTCCACTTTCAATAAAACCAATTACATAATATTCATGAAAGTGATTGGGAAACTTTTGCATAATACCATGAAAACGATAAGCTTCGATTTGCAAATCATGATCAAAGCGAATTGTTCTTTCCTCCTGTTTCATCTATAAAAACCTCCCAGCAATGGTCTGAAAAATAGTGTAGCACATATTTAGTAGAGCCTCTTGTATGATATTGACTAAAAAAACAGCATGATAGCTTCAAATCTACCAGACCGTTTTCATTTACTTGAATTTTTTTTAAAACAAATTAATTACACTAAACACTTTTTAAAGCAGCCAATTTAGCGCAAGAGGTAAATTTTATTTATGGGTAATATCATTTTTATAAAAAGTATAATTCTAATTAACTATTTTATAAAATTGATACGCAATCTATAATTATACATATTCTTTTTAGGTTTATGTCTACAGAGTATAGTTATATAGAATAATGAAATGTTTTCAAAAAAATGTTTATAAATGCTATGGAGTGAAAAAAATGTCGAGATATATCTCACCTTTTAAATTGAACGAAAATCAATTCGGTGAATCGTTACCAGAACAAATCGCAAAACATATTTTAGAAAAAATCATGAAGGATGAATTAAAGCCTGGTGACAAAATTGTCGAGGAGCACATTGCTCAAGAGCTTAAAACGAGCCGTGCTCCTGTCCGAGAGGCATTATATTTATTGCAAATCGATAATATTGTTGAAAGGGTACCGAGAAAAGGAACACTCGTCAAATCTTTTACGAAATATGAAATAAAGGAATATACCGAAGTAATGATCGGTCTTATTCAAATGGCACTAGAATTATCTAAAGAGAGATGGACTCCAGATTCCCTACTTGCCTTAGACGAAAAGCTTAAGAAAATGTCCAATATGTTTAATGCAGGAGAATTATTAGCATACCAAGAGTCTTCAAGTGCATTAACGAACTATATTTTTGAGATTGCTAATAATAAAGCTCTTAGCAAATTTTATTATGAATCAGTTTATATTCTTAATGTATTTGCCAAAATAAAATGGACTACCGAGACAATGATTCATTTTCATCCGAAAATGGAAGAGACCGTCAACTTCATTAAAAGCAATAAAATTGATCAAGCTAAAGCTATCATTCCTTGTTTGTTGCTAGATACACTAACTGAATAGAAGGGCTCCCCCCTTCGCAAACAAAATTGTCGACAATCTACAATAATAGCGTTATCATTGATATGTAAATGATGAAAGGGAGGAAATAAAAGATGGATTTTTCAGGAAAAGTTGTTTTAATAACAGGGGCAGCTGCTGGAATCGGACTTGCAGCTGCAAAGGCATTTGCTAAAGAAGGAGCGAAATTGGCGCTTATCGATTTGAAATTAGAAGCATTACAAAAGGCTGCTAATTCAATTGAAGCGGAAGATCTTCTTTTACTACCTGCTGATGTATCTAAAGAGGACGAAGTTAAACAGTATGTTACGGAAACGAAAAACAAATTCGGTAAAATTGATGTATTTATAAATAACGCAGGAATTAACGGGAAATTTGGTTTGTTGGATAAGCAAACTGTTGATAATTATCAAGCTGTCTTTGGTGTCAATGTTCTTGGTGCATTCCTTGGATTAAAGTATGTGTTGCCTATTATGAAGGAACAACGAAGTGGTGCAATTGTCAATACAGCATCTAACGGGGGGTTACTCGGTGCTCCTGGCATGGGAATTTATGTTGCTTCTAAGCATGCGGTACTTGGTTTAAATAAAACTGCTGCATTGGAGGCTGCCGATTATGGAGTTCGCGTTAATGCTGTTGCTCCATCAGGGGTAGATACTCAAATGATGAAATCAATTGAAACAAATGCAATGCCAGGAAAAGAAGGAGAAGCTCGCACGGCGTTTGAAAATAGTGTTCCTATGAAACGCTATGCAACTCCTGAAGAAATAGCTGATCTAATGGTCTTCCTTTCTTCTGATAAAGCTTCCTTTATCTCTGGATCTTATTATCGAATTGACGGTGGACAAGGAGCAACATCTGTTTAATAGTTGTAAATCACTTTGTCTTTAAAACCTGTGTGAAAAGTATTTTTAAAACTAAACTTGATGAGACATTAATAAAGTACATCTATTTCAACATTCATTCTTCAGCTGAATGTCTATAGCATAATTAAGGAGTGGTTATGTAACCACCCCTTTTTCTTGTCACTTTGTAGATGAAACACCTATACTTACGTTAATTTCTTTATCAATTCGATCTCGTCCCTAATTGGTATACCTTCATTACCTATCAAAGGAATTTCAGGCTTTAATTTTCTGGCTTTCTCAACTGCATTGTTGATGATTTTCGATAGGATAAACCCACGCTTTTGATAAAACTTTAATGCTAGCAAATTATCATTTGTT
Organism: Metabacillus niabensis; assembly: GCF_902829255.1. Lineage (GTDB taxonomy): Bacteria > Bacillota > Bacilli > Bacillales > Bacillaceae > Metabacillus > Metabacillus niabensis. Next base: position 4,150 of record NZ_CADEPK010000278.1, read on the forward strand.
GTAATAAGCTTTACAAGCTTACAAATTTTCTTGCTAGCAAGATTTTCAACTTCTTTAACAAGTAATGAACCTATTCCCTGTCCTTCTTTTACACTGTCTAATGAGATAATTTCACATTCGTTATTTTCAATAATATAAGTAATTAAGCCAACAATTTTATCTTTATCCTCTACAACAGCGAAGCCATCCAACGAACTACAATCATAGATTCCACTTGATATGACCATCTCTGGACTTCCCCAATGCTCCGTAAAAAAGTCAACAATTAAATGATTTGGTAAGTTCTTAACTTCAACTACATTCATTTTTCATTCTCCTCAACAAACGATCTTAGCATACTACTTTCTTCTTCGATATGTTATCTTCTTTTGTCAACTTAACGTTCTTTTCTTTTATGTTAATGTAATTGTGAAAGTGTAATTTTATAAAGCTTATCATCATTTTCTAGCGGGTTTCCTCTCCCATCTGTATTATTACTAATGAAATAAAGGGAGTTATCTTCAATTAGTACATCTCGAATTCTTCCAAGTCCAGCTATAGCTTCTCGTTGTTCACCTGTTTCAAGATTAAATTCTAATACAGCAGTACCTCTTAAAGCTGCTACGTACAATTTGTTATTATAAAAGTCCATTCCCGATGGTGCCCAAGTTGCTCCAGATCCAGAAGTAAATAACGGCGAAACCATCTCTTCCTTTTCTTCTTTACCTTCAATAATTGGCCAACCGTAATTTTTCCCTGCTTCAATTTGATTAATCTCATCATTTGCATCATTACCATGCTCACTTGCATATAACGTACCATCAGGTGACCATGTCATTCCTTGAGGATTACGATGACCAAAACTATAGATGTAGGAATCTTGAAACGGATTATCATTTGGAACCGTTCCATCAAGATTTATTCTAACTATTTTCCCACCTAATGAATGAGGATCCTGTGCAAGCTCCGGTTCATATGCGTCACCTGTTGTTGCATAAAACTTGTTATCTGGACCAATTTTCAGCCTTCCCCCATGATGATAAAAACCGCTTGGGATTTTATCAAGAAGCAATTTTTCTTCCTTCCAAACGTTCCCATTCAATCGAAGTGTTACGATTCGATTAAATTGCCCTGTACTATCTTCATATGAATAATACGCATAAGCAAGCTTTGATTGGGAAAAATCTGGTGCAAGCACAAACCCTAATAAGCCAGCCTCAGATGCTGTTGCAAGCTCTCTCTTAAGTTCTACGCTTTGCCGCTCGCTCTTACCATTCTCTATTTTAACGATAGATCCTGGTCTTTCTGTCAAATAAAATGTATCCCCTTGTTTTTCGATAGACCAAGGAACGTCAAGATTTTCTGCAATTACTTCAACGTTTTCAGTGGATACTTGTCTGTTTTCCTGTTCGCGATTCTCCAGATCCATTGAAGAGCCTTGCTGCTCATCTCGAGAATTTTGTAGCTCATTTACGGAACATCCAACTGTTAAGGTTACAAACATAAATATAAGTAAGACATTTTTCATCAACAATGCTCCATTCCTTTCATCCTTAATTTCTCGAACTACTTTACCATTCAATTTCCTCGTTCTGTTAAGGCCCACTCTATCTGTTTATTACAGCATTTTCTCTTCTTAATCTTGGAATAAACCTATCGCTTGAGGATAACCATCATCGCTCTTTCCCTCAAGACAAAGCTTGGATACAGCACAAATTAGCAATCCTTACTATCCAAAATTTGTCACGAATATCCTTTTCCTTAAATTATAAACAATAAGAAAACACTTTCAATAACTAATCGAGTAACAATGTTAGGAATAGCATGATTAATTATCATATATGGCAACCTTTACAAAGATAAAGCGTGTTTATTCCAATACTAAATTCAAGGCGTTTCACAAAAATATTAAAAGCTTCACTCCATACATATAAAGGATTTGAAGCTTTAACTATTCTCTTATAATCGATCATTTTTCAATACTAATGAACTTTAATGAATACTCTAGCAATTAATGAGGAAATTAATATATATATTTATTT
>NZ_CADEPK010000279.1 GCF_902829255.1 Metabacillus niabensis
ATATAAGGGTTGATTGGAGCAGAAGTGCGAGACTCCTGCGGGATGCGTGGGAGAGGTGAGACCCCGCAGGTGTTTACACTGAGGAGGCTCACCACCCACCCCGCGGAAAGCGAGTACTGTAGCGGAAATCAACGCCGAACGACAACACTGTAAAAAGGTAACAAAGTTTTGAGACAGCCATTTATTAAAAGAAAGACAGATAAATACACTGTAAAAAAACTTGATGACAATAATTATATTCAAGAATTAAGGAGAAAGCTTCAAGAAGAATTAAATGAGTATTTAGAAGCAACGAGTAATGAAGAAGCGCTAGAAGAACTAGCTGATCTTGTAGAGATTATTCATGCATTATCGTTCATTCACAATGGGAATTTTGAAAAAGTGGAAGCTATTAGACAGAGGAAATTTAAAGAACGTGGTGGGTTTACAGAAAAAATCTACTTAATAGATGTGGATGATTCTGTATAGAATGCTTAATTAAGATATAGATAGTTATGTTATAGAAGTAGAGATTGGTAAGTTTCCGTTTCATGTATTAGGGGGAATAGTTTTTGAAGAAATTTCGTGGGAAGAAAAGATATTTCCGCAATTTATGGAAAGAAGTAGAGATTTTTGATTTGCAACTTGATGAAGAGTCGTGGTTTGATTTTTGGCATATTCATCTCGACTTTTTCGGTGTCGGTAAACATAGCTTAAAAATAAGAAGAGAACATATTAAAGCACATGTAGCTTTGTATAATCATTTATTAAAACAGCTAGAAGCATTTGAGAAGCCATATCAATCTTGGATATGTATTCACGAGGAAGACCCTGGTTCTGATGCTGTATATATTCATACGCCAAACCCAAATGATGATTATTTTCCTCATAGGGTTACCGAAATAAATTGGAATTGTAAAATACCTAATACGTATAGGGATTTAATAG
>NZ_CADEPK010000280.1 GCF_902829255.1 Metabacillus niabensis
TATTTATACAAGGAATTACTATAATTTGGTAAAATAAAAAGAAAATTGTAAAGATTGGTGATTTAATCTTATGAAAGATTTTCTTATTAGGGCAGTTTCAGGGATTGTGATTTTGTTATTTCTTTTATATGTTGCCCCTATTTTTAACATTGATTGGTTTCAAGAGGGGAATCCGAACAGAATATTCACTGTTCCAATTGCCTTAGTTGGTGGCTGGCTGAGTTTTTATTTTTATAAGGCAATTAAGAAAAAAAGCTAATTTAATCATATTCAAACCATTTGCTTTATTAACGGGGAAGAATTGTTCAAAAAAAATGAGCTTTAATCTATGTAAAAATAAGGTTTGCTAATTTAACGGAGGTGTTTCGATGGAAAATAACATAGTGAGATTGAAGAGAACAAACATTTTCTTGGTGACACTAGCAATAATCATTACGATTATAAATCATATTGTTAATCCATTATTATTAAAAATCCAACCTGATACTCTAGGTACAGGCTTATCTTTCATTTTTTTGGCTTCTGCCTTCTTAAATCATCTAAGGTCAAATTAAAATGATTTTCTTTGAACTAAAGTGGGAGGTTCTGAAGAAGAAGGAATTATATTTGCATTAGTTAACAAGGTAATATTTCAAAAAAATGTACAAGGAGTTGTGATTTAATGGATAGTAATTTTGGTAAATACGTTGTACCGCCTACACTCCAACGTTTAATTGACCTACAAAATGATCTTGGTGACACTGAGGACTTTTTTAAGGGGCTTGATTTTTACCTTTCTCTGGAGAACTTTAGATATTTTAACACACCAAGTGATGTCATTGTATTTGGTAACATTGGTGCGGATGGTATACACTATGGATTTCTGACTGATTATGGATCTGTCACTGAATTGGAGGTTGCACCTATTGTTTGCGTAAGTCCAATGGATTTTGACACTCCAATTCGTATCGTTGCTAGGAATTTACGTGAATTTTTAAGAGTTAATTTGACTGACAGTGCATTGTTCTATAATCATTTTTCAAGTGCGGAGAAATATTTAGAAACGAAAGAGCGATGGACCACAGAGGAGGCGAACTCCCCGTATCAACCAACTGAAAATGAAAAACAAGTTCGGGAAAGAGTCCAAAGGTTGTTGCTGGAGAATTTTCAGTTACCTCATATTGATAATCCGTATCGTTATGTTCAAGATGTCGGATTGGCACGGCAAAGAAATGTTTGCATCCAAACAATGGATGGACTGGGCGTCACTGAACCTCTCCTTCAACATGAAAAGCACAGCCCGTTCCCGCTCCATAGAGACACAGACCCTGATTTAAAGCTATTACAGGAATATGTAAATTCAGCACCATTTGCCTCAAGACTTGCCTTATTCAGAGACCTTCAGCTTAATTATATCCTGCAAGACAACCACGAACTGTATAAAATCGTAATTGATACAATGAACAATATGGGACTTACTGATGAAGCAAGCCGATTAAGCAATGAACTTTAAAAGGTAATCGTACGATGTATTAAGCCATTGGGAATTGAGGTGAAATAATGACAACTCTAATAATATTACTCATCATATTAATATCCATTTTAGTATTTAGAGGTGTACAGAACGGAAGTATGCAAGCTACATTTAAAAAGTTTGTATTGGGTTTTGCTGTAACTATCGTATTTATTAATGTCATTATGTTTTTCATATTATAAATTACCTTGTGATTTTCTTCACTTAAACAAACAGATGCTATACTTCAACAAAGGGTTATCACGGCGATGGTAGTGAAGGTATATAGCCTCATATTTACTATGGATTAGTTCAAATGGGGAAAATGTAGAGTTAGTTACGGATAGCGGTGGCTATGTGAAATTAAAAAAAGCAAGATTCAGCAGAGCTATTTGAAATTTTAACAGGAAAAGCATTACTGAAATAATTTCATCTCTATATTATTCTCCAACGAACGGGTAGCTTTATTTCAATAAGTCTTCACCTTTTGATAACAGGTATCTACTATTGCTTTTATATTTTTACACACAAAAAAATAGCCCAATTCCTATGCGAATTGGACTTATTGTAATATTACTATTTATTTTTTATTTATCAACCAAACCCGTTTTACATTGATTTCCTTCTTAATGAATACATCACATACAACAAAACAAACCACAAAGGTGTGAGCAGCAACGCCGGACGTGTCTCACTAGCAAACAGCATAATAATCAAAATCACGCCAAATAGCGTTAAAACCGCATAATTTATAAATGGGGTAAAAGGTGCTTTAAATGTTGATTTTGCATGTAATTCCGGTCTCGTTTTCTTATATTTTATATGACAAATGAGAATAACACCCCACACCCAAATAAAGCAAATCGCGCTAATCGTTGATACGATTCCAAAGGCTTGCTCTGGAATAAGCTTGCTCAAAAGGGCTCCTACTGAAACGACAATTGTTGATACCAATAACGCGTTACCAGGAACATGATTTTTATTAAGCTTTTTAAAATTTTCTGGTGCTTGATCTGTCTTGCTTAAATTAAATAAAATTCGACTTGTTGAGAACAATCCGCTGTTACAGGCAGAAGCAGCTGACGTTAAAACAACGAAATTAATGATTCCCGCAGCAATTGGGATTCCAACTAAGCTGAATGTTTTTACAAACGGGCTTTCTGCTCCATTTAGCTCTGTCCATGGGTTAATACATAATAGGATGATGATCGACCCAATGTAGAAAAATAGGATTCGTAAAGGAATCTTATTAATTGCTGATGGAATATTTTTCTTTGGATTTGCTGTTTCTGCTGCCGTTACACCGACTAGCTCCACACCAACAAAGGCAAACAGCACCATTTGGAATGAAAGCAAGAAGCCCGAAATACCATTTGGAAAAATTCCGCCATGCTCCCAAAGGTTCTGAATCGTCACTGTCCCTGCATCAGTCTTAAATCCGATCACGAGTAAAACAACACCAACAGCAATGAGAAAGAGAATTGTGATGACTTTTATAAGCGCAAACCAAAACTCTAACTCTCCAAAAAGCTTTACCGTTAAAAGATTAAAGCCTAATAAAATCAATAAACAGATAATTGCAGGTATCCATTGGGGAACATCAAACCAATAGCGGACATACACACCAACGGCAATAATGTCTGCCATCGCGATCATGATCCAGCAAAACCAATACGTCCACCCTGTGACAAACGCTGCTCGAGGTCCAAGATAGTCTTCAGCAATATCTGTAAACGATTGATAGCCAGCTTTAGACAACAAAAGCTCTCCTAGTGCCCTCATAATAAAAAATACCGCGATCCCGATGATTAAATAAGCAAAGATAATCGATGGTCCAGCTAATTGTATCGCCTTACCCGAACCTAAGAATAAACCCGTACCAATCGTGCCTCCAATTGCTATGAGCTGCACATGGCGATTGGCTAAATCCCTCTTTAATTCTTGTTGTGCCAAATCTAACTCCTCCTTAAAACCAGCCAAACCCATTCCTTAAAAAAATGAGCAAAAAACTCCTCAAAAAAAGAGATCGGAAGTCCTCCAAATCTCTTGGTCATAAGAATACTAAATAATATTTGTTATGCTAACTTAGCCAAATAACAAATAGAAATTCGATACTCTTCTGTCCTTTCGCCTGAGATAGTGAACCCTTCGGCGCCGCAAAACTGCGGTCTCTCCAGAAGCTGCTCCTGCTATAGTTTTATCCATAGCATTCATAGCTGGTAATTATTTCGTTTTATTTGCAGTAAAACTATTTTCAAATAATTTATAATTTTAATCCTACATACATAGCTTGTCAAGAAGAAGGGAATGGCTCTCTTGCACCATATTGGAAAATTAACATTACCTCTCCTATCTGACCTCAACTAACAACGCCTGAAATAGCTCATTTTTCTTTTCACCAAGCTGAAGATATGGCTGCCAGTTCATTTTATAGGAATGCGTGAGAGATATCGGTTTTTCTCGTCCTGAAGTGGTTCCTTGAGATGCTTCTTCCTTCCAAGAGCATACTCCTGCAACAACATGTCCATCATGGATATGAAATGCCTCATCAACGGAATTTTGTCTTTTTGGTTGCTGCCAGTATAAATGGTCATTTGTGATGAGAAGCGCGTAGCCTTTGACATCTGGTCTACCTTGAACCACTCGTTCCAACTTCCCAATGTCGTTTATGTAATCATACCGGGAAATATCCTGTGCACCTTGTTTCTTTAAATGCATTTCGCTATCTCCATAGATTGTTTGCAGAAGTGCTGTTTTATACCTCACTTCAATCGCCATCACTTTCGTGTCCTTTACCGCCCATAAATCAATTTTGTCCTTACCAATTTCGCGGTTTATTTGAACATTGTAGCCAATCTCATGCAAATGATTTGCTATTTTTTCAATTAAGTCTCTTTGAGAGAGCGGGATCTCTCCCTTTGTAGAGAACGATTGAAACCATGATGGATACTCAAGCTTTGCCTTATGATGAGAATCCTGTTTATATACCTGAAGCATCAGGCCGCGAAATTCACCTTTACTACTGTTGTCAAGAAGGCTGTAAGTCTCCCAGTTCATTACATACCTTCCTTTAAGATGAATAGGTTTTTCCCTGCCCTTCATTGTCCCTTTTCCTGTCTCCTCAGCCCAAAACAGACCACCGTTAACCGTCATTCCCTCATGAATGCGAAAATTCCGATCAACTGCCGTAATTTCTTGAGTAGGCATTGCATAATAGGATTTGTCGTTTGTAAGAAAAATGAGAACCCCTTCATCTGCAACACCAGCAGCGATCATTTCCTCTAACCGTTGCACATCCTTTAACACATCATATCTCCCATTATCCTGTGCTCCCTGGTTATTTAATGCAAATTCCTCATCATTAATTGTGCAATTATAGGAAAGTGTTTTATATTTTAGCTCGATCGCATATTTGCGACCTTGATAAACACATAAAATATCCAAATACACCTTTCTGTCCGCCCCAAACACTTTTGTTTCTAGGCGAATTTGACTCTCTGGATAATGCTCGCGAATTTCCCATGCTAATGATTGCTGAAAATCAGCCTCCGCATGAAAAATCGGCCTCTTTTTTGACAGTGAATCTAGTACGTTTTTTATATTTAACATGTCTACTTCCCCCTCATAAGCTACAAAAGAAACCTCGTATTTCTGTTTATGGAATTTGCAAGGCTCCAAGCAAAATGCATAAACAATCTAATTCTATAAAAATAAATTTAATTTATACATTCTGCCAGAATTACAGGACTATTTTATCACTAGTATTCCTAGCATTATAGATGAACTTAAAGAGTCTTTCCTCACACTTAAGAAAAAAGTGCATACTTATTCCTCTTCACCAGCCGTAATATCAAGCACAAATCCACTTGGAACATCTCTTCCCGTAGAAAAGGATTCGCTTGTTTGACGATGCTGTTGAACATCATATGCTTCAATTTCATCAACAGTCAGCAACGACTCATTCTCCCAGTTCCTAAGGATCCCAGCAACATAGTTCAGCCTTCGCTTATTATTAGCACAGGTTATTTCCATCGCCTTTAAAATCACATTTTTAGGCTGTAAAAAGCTAGAATTAGTTAACCACAACAACAACTGCTCTTTTGCATTTAGGTTTGAAAGACCAAAACCATTATTGTCCCAAAACTTAATAATTTCCTTCACATCATCTGTTTGTTCACTATGCCCTTGAACCACTACGCTTGGAGTGGTATTTAAATCCTGCTCCTCCTCTATAGTTGGGGCAGGTGCTTTTTGTTTTTCTTTTTGTTGTTGTTTTTCTTTTTTATTTTCTTTTTGTTTTTCTTTTTCCCCACGTATCGTAAAATGCTGCAAAGAAGCCTCATCAGTCTCTTCACATTCTGACGCTCCAAAGATATTTTCTTCATTTTGGTTGTCCTCATCGTTATGAGATTCTTCAGGCTCACAAAACGATTCATAGAGATGGCGAACTTCTTCTTTTTCTATTGATTCTGCCACATATTGAATAAGCGAGGTATCCTTAACATCCTTTAATTCCTTCATGATGCACTCCATCACAGCCTTCCCGCATTTATGTAGGTTTTCTTTGCCCCAGTTTTTAATTGCCAGCTCTCTTGTTTCTGGATTGTAGCGTATGAGCTTGTGATGATGGATGAATCGGTCCATTAACAGTTGAACACTATCAATTGAGTATCCTAATTCAAACGCAATTTGTTTTTTCGTTATCTGATAAATACCAGTTTGTGTTGTACGTGGACCCGTTAGGAGATAAAGATAGAAATACCTATCCTCAGGAGTCATTTCTTCTAAAACGATCGGATTGTCCCAAAAACTTGTCCATACCATACGATATTTTGCCATTTTCATCACTACCCTTTCTTCATAGAAATGTTATCTCATATGTTATATAGTGAGAAATGAAGAAAAAGGAGCGTTAAAACAGGGACGATTTTTTCATTTTCAAAAAATAGAAACAGAAGAACCGTCCATATTTATAGGGGGAGCCATGAATGAACACATTTGATGCATTAAATATTTTTTATCGAGAGGATACGATTTCAGACTTTCTTGTGACTTGTTTCAAGGATTCACCTCCGTTTACAACTCGGTTCTTACATGAAGCTGGAATCAAGCTTGAAGAGGGTTTTTCCTTTGATGTAAAAACACGTGTAGGACTAGGTAAAACGATCGGAACTCCTGATATTGTTATCCGCGCTTCTTCTGGTGATAGAATGAAGCTAATCATAATCGAAAATAAAATGGGTGCAGCTGAAGGCCGTGAACAAACAAACCGTTATGAGTCTTCGGAGGCAAGAGCCCGGATTGCAAAAAGATATAAAATGCCCTTAGAGAAAATCGAATTTCATTTTATTTTCTTAGCATTGGATACAACAGCCCAACCAAAAAACTCTCAATTTACCTTTTTAAACTATCAAATTTTCTTAAAGGACAGCTGGCATGTAAATGATGAAAAGCTTCGTTTACTATTTAATGATTTTCAAGAGAAGCTAGCAATCTTCTATCGTCCAATCGAAAAGCCGCTCGAAAGCTTAGAAACAAATCTAAAAATGGACGGAATGCAGCGTAAAATATGCTGGCAGGCCATTTTATATGATGCCTTTTCTGCTAATAAGGATCTCCTTTTAAGATGGGGTGAAGTCGGAGGAGCAGGTCGAAATAACTTCCTGTTTTTAATTACGAAAACAAATTGGACAAGCAAGGAATCATTCCATGAGGCAGGGCTATCCAAAACCTTTAATGTCCATATCGACACCTATATCAATATGCTAGACAACCGAACGAATAACGTAAACGAAATCGGAATTCGTTTTGAAACATTCCCTTACGTACCACATAAAAAAATCCAAAACCACCCTGAATATCAGAGGTTTTTAGATAATAAAACTGAATTTGGTGAGAGGCTGTATGAGCTTGCTAAAAGGAAAGGAATCTCTGTTAAACGGAAAAATAGCAAATTACTTGTTTTGGCTATTCCGATTCACGGGGAAACCATTGGTGATACGGTACAGCACATGAAAACACAGGTGGAGGCGATTGAAGCTTGTGTTGATCAGGTGATTGGAGAAATGATGGGAGAGAATTTAATAAAATAAGAAAATCAGGGACAGTCCCCACTTCCAAGTCCCACTTCCAAAATGGGGACTGTCCCTTCATATTCTGGATTTCTTAATAATGGAGCATCATTATTGAGTTTTAGCTCCTCAATGGAAAATAATAAACTATTAGTCTTTTTTCACCAAAGCCCAAATGCCATACTTATTATGGAATAAGTCGTCCTCTGGGAAATGTCTACATGATGTTTGTCGCAAAATAAAACTTGGGCTGTTCTCATCAATGCTGAATGTTGAACCATCTATTAAATTTGGATTTTCTATAAGACTATACAAACAAAAAATCTGCATTAGTTCCTGTGCATAGGATGGAGATACTTGATTTTTAAAAGCAATAACATCCGGTAGCCCGAAACAGTGCATACCACATGAGTAATAAAAATCTGTATCTTCAACTACACTTACAAAGCACTCGAATAATTCCACCATGTCGTTTGCATTATTTACTTTAGACCATTTTTCTATCGTATTAGCCACTCCTGAAGATTCAACCTTAACACCAAGTCCACCAGCCTTTAATAGAGCATAGGCAACTTCTACAATTTTTGTTATCTTGTGAAACGAACCGCCTTCTCCAATTAAGTATATCGTTAAGGAATGTTTCTTTAATGTACTAAGTTCCTTTTTTGAAAAAGTTCCGTTTCCTGCTATTTCGAAAGCTTCTGCTAATTGTTCATTATAACCATCTAGCTCCACTTCAAAAAAACTATCTGTATCTTCCTTAAGCTTGCTTATGTAATTTCCTGCTAATATAAACCCATCACTTTTTCTAGCGACCGCTTCAATTAATTCACTTCTATCCTTCCATAATCCAGGGATACATAAAACTATTTTTTCATCGTTCACTCATGCTCTTCCTTTTCCCATTTATTTAGATCCCGCTACCTTTCATTTCTCGAACCAAGTCAATTACCGTTATATAAATATTAGAGAAAATGAAAGGAAACTCTATTTAAAGAGCCTCCACTATTCTTGTTCAACTAACACTCCATTAACTAAGTACAATTCTAGATATATATAATTATGTTCTTTAGAAAGGGTTACACTAAACCTAATTTTTCAATTGCCTGCTTTTCATCTGGATAGAAAAATATATCGTTTCCATTATTACTCTCATAGATAAAGTCCTTCAAACTCTTACTTGAATATACAGAAAAGTCCCCTATAATGGCTATTTTCACATGATAATTGATAAACTTTTGTAAGATTTCCCCTGCAAGCTTCGTGCTCAACTGGAAAAAATCCTCACTTATTGCCGATTTATTCAAAATGATTCGGTTACAGCCAGTTTCATACGCTACTGTCGCCATAAAATCCAATGCCGACTGAACATCTTTTATTAGTATCTCACTACTGCTTATAACAGCAATTTCAATATTATTCTGATTAACGGTTTTTATTTGCATAATAGTCCTCCACTTTGGGAATTAGTTTGTAGTACAAATCATTAATTTCTTGATTTTAGTTTGATTTTCTGGGACCTTTTGTTGAACAAACCTGCTTTCGTTTTACACATTGAATTTCGACAGTCGTAAACTGTTACCTACATATAATTAATATCATGATTATAAAAAAATGTCATTTATCCCCTTACTCAATGTAATACCTTTGGAATGCGGAATGTGTTGCACGCATTTTTGTTGAACAATATAAAAGACAAAAGACAGATG
>NZ_CADEPK010000281.1 GCF_902829255.1 Metabacillus niabensis
ATATAGCACTTAAAAATGAAATATATGTCATTCTATTTTACTTATAAGATTATGTAAATTTATTATTGACTTCTACTTTTAACTAATATAGTTTTATATGGTGATTATTAACAAAGGGGGTATATAGTATGAGTACAGAAGTAGTTATAAATAATGATATAACTTCTCAAAGAAATGAAAAATCATACTTTGATGGAGGTTTACTTCAGTACATAGGTTGGTCTATCCTAGGAGTTCTCGTTACGGTATGTACGCTTGGAATTTGCTATCCTTGGTCTTTTACTATGATTTTTAGTTGGAAAGCTAGGCATACGGTAATTAATGGTAGACGTTTAAAATTTACTGGAACAGCGATTGGACTATTCGGTAACTGGATTAAATGGTGGTTCCTCTGTATTATTACTTTAGGAATCTATAGTTTTTGGTTATTTATTGCTCTAGAAAAATGGAAAACAAAACATACTGTATTTCAAAATTAATAAAGAAGTCCTCTGCTTATGCAGAGGACTATTTTCTTGTTAAAATAAGCATCCTGCTATTCTCTTTGCTCTTAATAGAAGTATGGTAAGTGATGTATTTATTCTTACGAGTAGGAAATTTTTAAGCAAGTACCTTTAAAAATAAAAGAATAGAGAAGGGTTATAAATGAGGGTTAATTATAGGCGAATAACAAAGGGCAAAAATTGCAGATTTTCATCTGTGAACGACTTTTTACTAATGGGAATATGACAAGAGAAGATTATCTAAACATTTTTAATAAGACAGTCGGGAATATAGATGAAGGTTTATTTATTTTAAACCAACACCAATATTCCTTTACTTAAATATTGGTAATAAGCCAAATAATGTGACATAAAAATAGTATGATAAGTTGGTAATACGAAATTAGTTGTTCCCTTAAAATGTGAATTAAATAATAGATGTATTAGGATCAATAATATCACTTAAAACTAATATTTCATCATGAATTTGTTTTTTTAAGTTTGTATCGTCACATCTTTTGTAATCTTGTATTAATGAATAAAGTTCTTCAATAAATATAGTCATTTCTTCACTAGAGATCATAATTAAACTCCTTTACATAAACTAATTTAATTATGGGTATTTAGTTCTATTAATTCAATTATTTTCATTGAACTTACATTGGATAAATTTCGACATTAGAAAGGTAGAACATCGAGGAGATAAGTGATTTATAAGAAAATTAAGTAGGTCATTGGGGAAATCCTACGCACCTTGTGTGAATTGAAGAGCAATTCTGTACGAAAAGTTGTCGCTGTTTGCATGGACTATTAAAAACATGATTCAACTAGAGAACGATTTAATGCAATTATAAAATTTTTTAAATCATAGTTGACTTATCGGAAATATCCGATTAATATATTGTTAGTTTAATAAATAATTAGTTGATTGGACCACCAAAGACTACAATTTCTCTTTTTTTCAAAGGAGATGATTGTAGTCTTTCTTTTTTTTTAGGAGGAAGGTAAATGAATAATTACAGTTATATCTCACATTTGGAGTGCCCGAAATGCGGTGAAATATATAAGGGCGATCATATCTATCAATTATGCAAATGTGGGTCACCGTTATTAGTTCGCTATGATTTAGAAAAAGTGAAGGAAAATGTGTCACGTGAGGAGATTGCAAATCGCACTAATAGTTTATGGCGTTATCATGAGTTATTACCGATACAACAACAGAAAAATGTAGTAACACTTGGTGAAGGGATGACTCCTTTTGAAAAACTACCATCTCTCGGTGCTGAGTTTGGATTAAATCATTTGTACATAAAGGATGAAGGGGTCATTCCAACTGGTTCTTTTAAAACTAGGGGTGCAAGTGTAGGGATTTCAAAGGCGAAAGAACTAGGTGTAAAGCATTTAGCGATGCCAACGAATGGTAATGCAGGTGCTGCTTGGGCATTATATGCCGCAAAAGCTGATATAAAAGCGACCATTGTTATGCCTTTAGATGCCCCACAAATTACGCGTAAGGAGGTTTACATTGCAGGTGGGAACTTGCACCTTATTGACGGGTTAATTAGTGATGCAGGAAAAGTTGTGAGTAGTTTAGTTCAAAACTATGGAGTATATGATGCTTCTACGCTTAAAGAACCATACCGAATTGAGGGCAAAAAGACAATGGGATATGAGATTGTTGAACAATTTGGTTGGAAGGTCCCGGATGTTATATTGTACCCAACTGGAGGTGGAGTAGGGATCATTGGAATTTATAAAGCACTTCTTGAATTACAGCAATTAGGATGGATTGAGGATAAGAAGCTTCCACGTTTAGTAGCTGTTCAAGCTGAGGGGTGTGCTCCAATTGTTGAAGCTTGGAATAAAGGGGAAATAGAATCAAAGTTCTTTGAAAATTCAACTACATGTGCTTTTGGAATCAACGTCCCTAAAGCTATAGGAGATTTCTTAGTTCTTAAGGGAATTTATGATACAGAAGGCTGTGCGATTGCTATTTCAGAGGAGGAAATTTTGCGAACACAAAAGCTGATCGCATCGTTAGAAGGGAATTTCGTTTGTCCAGAAGGAGCAGCGACCTTTGCAGCAGCTAGGATTCTACATGAACAGGGGTGGATCGATGCAAATGAGCATGTCGTCTGCCTCAATACAGGTTCGGGTTTAAAATATCCTGAAACTGTTGTAATTGAAGGTGTAGAAACGATTAAACCAGGGCAGGAAATTTTGTTGAATATTTAATTGATAGTTGGTGAGGAAATTGACATTTGATTGGCAGTATATTGTGAATGTACTACCACATTATCAAACTGCACTGTGGATAACGGTGAAGCTTGCTAGTATTGGTATATTATTTGCGGTATTAGTTGGTATCACTTGCAGTGTTATTCAGTATTTTAAGATAAAGATGCTTACGAAAATTGTAAAAGTTTATTTAGAAATTGCACGGAACACACCGTTATTAATTCAATTATTCTTTTTATACTATGGGTTACCAAAGGTAGGGATAACGTTAAGTGAGGAATTGTGTGGAATTATTGGCCTAACGTTTTTAGGCGGGGGATATATGGCTGAAGTATTCAGAGCAGGATTTGAGGCTGTCTCGAAATCTCAAATTGAAACTGGTAAAGCAATTGGTCTCAGTAACTTACAATTAATGAGGTATGTTATTATTCCGCAAGCCTTTTCTTATAGTGTTCCTGGATTTGGTGCAAATTGTATTTTTCTTATAAAAGAAACATCTATTTTTAGTGGTATTGCAATTTTAGAACTTACGAATACAACGAAAAATCTCATGGGAATATTTTATAAAACAAATGAGGCATTATTTATGCTGGTCATTGGGTATTTAATTATTTTACTTCCATTAATATTGTTTTTAACATGGCTAGAAAGGAGAGTTAGACATGCTGAATTCGGGAATTAATGTTCTTTTTGAAGGCCTTAATATGCAGCGTTTATTTGAAGGACTTCTCATAACATTACGTGTCGCTCTCATAGCAGTCGTTATTACAATTGTGATGGGGTTCATGATCGGAATTATTCGAACATCGAAAAATAAACTAATTCAAGTTATCTTTAAAATTTATTTGGAGCTGTTTCGGATCATTCCAATTCTTGTCTGGCTGTTTGTAATCTATTATATTATTCCTGCTAATTTTAACTTTAATTTAAGTTCAGAAGCAGTAGCGCTTATTGTCTTTAGTTTATGGGGAGTAGCAGAGATGAGCGATATAGTACGGGGGGCAATTATTTCATTGCCAAGACACCAAATTGAGTCGAGTAAAGCGATTGGTTTAAGTGTTGTTCAAATGTACAGATTTGTTCTTATACCACAAGCTATAAAGCGAACAATTCCCCCGATGATAAATTTAGCAACGCGAATGATAAAAACTACTGCTCTATTAACTATGATTGGGGTTATTGAAGTAATTAAAGTTGGTCAACAAATCATCGAAGTAAATAATATCACCTATCCAATGGTTGCGTTTTGGATATACGGGTTTATCTTTTTCTTATATTTTTGTATTTGTTTCCCATTATCGTACTTTTCGAGAAAGCTAGAACAAAAATGGGCAGCATAAGGAGTTGTATACAACGTGGTTAAGCAAGTTCCTATTTTACAAGTAAAAGGTCTTATTAAAAAGTATGGTGATAAAGTTGTTTTAAATGGTATTGATTTTGAGGTTGAAAAAGGAAAGGTTATTGCGATTTTAGGTCCCTCTGGTTGTGGGAAAAGTACCCTTCTTCGCTGTCTTAACGGTTTAGAGGAGGTACAAGGAGGAGATATATTACTAGAGAATGAAAGTCTAATTAACGAATCAACGAAATGGCAAGAGGTACGACAACGGATTGGAATGGTTTTCCAAAGCTATGATTTATTTCCTAACTTAAGTGTAATGGAAAATATCTTGTTGTCCCCATTGAAGGTTCAAAAACGTAAACGCCAAGAAGCAGAGAGAAAAGCTATCGAATTACTTGAGCGTGTCGGCTTAGTGGAACGGGCAAATGATTATCCAAGGCAGTTATCCGGAGGGCAAAAGCAACGTATTGCAATTGTCAGAGCATTATGTATTAATCCGGAGATAATGTTATTTGATGAGGTGACTGCATCCCTTGATCCGGAAATGGTTCGTGAAGTATTGGAAGTGATTGCACAATTAGCAGAACAAGGGATGACAATGCTAATTGTGACACATGAAATGAATTTTGCGAAACTAGTTGCAGATAAAGTGATTTTTATGGATAAAGGAAACATAATTGAGCATGCATCTTCAGAGCAATTTTTCTTAAAACCACAAACAGAGCGCGCTCAACAGTTCCTTAATATATTACAATTTTAGGAGGAATAAAAAATGAGAAAGAAGTTTTGGGTTTTATTATTGTCAGTCATAACAATAGTTGTGATAACAGCATGTGGAAATAGTAAAACAAGTACTGGAAATACCGAAAATGGAACAGATTCATCAGGGAAAGTTACGTCAGTAATTGATGCTATTAAAGAGCGTGGCAAATTACGAGTTGCTGTATTTAGCGATAAACCCCCATTTGGTTATGTCGATGAAAAAGGGGAATATCAAGGCTATGATATTGTGTTGGCAAAACGTCTTGCCAAAGATTTATTAGGTGATGAGTCAAAGATTGAGTATGTATTAACAGAACCACAAGCAAGGGTAGACTTATTAAAATCTGATAAAGTTGATATTGTGTTAGCGAATTTTACTGTTACCCCTGAACGTCAAGAACAAGTTGATTTTGCTAATCCTTATATGAAGGTGGCAATTGGTGTCGTTTCACCAAATTCAGCAAAAATTGAATCTGTTGAACAATTAAAAGGGAAAAAATTAATTGTTCCAAAAGGTACTACTGCAGAAACATATTTTATGAAAAACCACCCAGATATTGAACTTGTAAAATATGATCAAATAACGGAAGCGTTTGAAGCATTAAAGGATGGACGTGGAGCTGCAATGGCACAAGATAATGCATTATTATTTGGCTGGGCAAATGAAAATTCTAATTTCACAGTTGGCTTATCATCTCTAGGGGAATTGGATTATATTGCACCAGCTGTGAAAAAGGGAAATACAGAGCTATTAGATTGGTTAAATAAAGAGCTTGAAACTTTAGGAAAAGAACAGTTTTTCCACAAAGCATATGATGAAACATTAAAGCCAGCTTTTGGTGATGATATTAGTGCAGATGATGTAGTTGTTGAAGGAAAAGTTGAGGAGTAATGTTCTAATAGCTGGTGGAGATTATATAGGTAAAAGTAAAGGGAAAATCACTACGAAAAGATTCTGATCTAATTAAAAAAGTACAGGGTGTGGGATTAATTTTTTATAAATTTGAGTTGACAGGTAGGAATAATAGGGAATATAATATCCATAAGTAATTAACCTAGCTGATCGGAACACCGAAGGCATAATCAATCATAAAATTGGTTATGCCTTTTTTGTTTAGCTAAGAGTTAGAAGCATAGGTAATAAGAAAAATAATTATGTAAGCCGACTGGAAAACTAGAGGCTCTCAAAAGAGTAATGTCTGTTACTTTTTTGAGGGCCTTTTCTCATTCAGTAATTTATGCAAAGGAAATACATCTATTTTATCACTTGAATAACAGGGGGGTTTTAGGATGAACTTGCGGATTGTATTATTCTTGGCACTTAGCATCTTTTTAACGTTTGTTGCAGGGTGCAGCTCACCGTCTAATGGTGAAGAGAAGGGGGGGTCAACAGAAAAAGAAGAAAAAACAATTCATATTGGTTATCAAAAATTTGGAACATTAAACATTTTAAAGGCTGATAAAAGCTTGGATGAAGCATTAGAGAAAGAGGGCTTCACAGTAAAATGGACAGAATTTCCTGCAGGTCCTCAATTACTCGAGGCGTTAAATGTAGGCAGTATTGATTTTGGTCACACTGGTGAAGCACCGCCAATTTTTGCTCAGGCTGCGGATGCGCCGCTAATCTACTTTGCTAATGAACCACCTAATCCAAAAGGAGAAGCCATTATTGTTCCAGAGGATTCTTCGATAAAAACGATTAAGGATTTAAAAGGGAAGAAAATTGGATTGAATAAAGGTTCAAATGTCCATTATTTGCTCGTAAAAGCCCTTGAAAAAGAGGGAATTAAATATGAAGAAATTGAAACTGCTTTTCTTCCACCAGCTGATGCACGAGCAGCATACGAAAAAGGGGAAATTGATGCTTGGGTTATATGGGACCCGTTTTTAGCAGATACAGAGCTTTCAACTAAAAGTCGAATTATTGCCGATGCAACGGGATTGGCTGCGAATAGAGAGTTCTTTCTTGCATCACGAACATTTGCAGAGAAAAATCAAAAGGTTTTAGATATCATCTACGAGGAACTTGAAAAAACTGAAGAGTGGGTATCTAAAAATCCAAAAGAAGCTGCAGAGTATTTATCACCTCAAATTGGGATGGATGTCGAAACGTTAGAACGTACTCTAACGAGAAGAACATTTGGTTTAGAAAAGATTACGAAGGAAGTAATCGAAGACCAGCAAGGGATAGCGAACCAATTTTACGAACTAGAGTTAATACCGAAACAAATTAAAGTTGAAGAAGCTACAACAAATGAAAAATAGGAAAGGATGAGTTTGATGAATATATTCTGGTTTATTCCTACACATGGGGATTCAAGATATTTAGGAGTTACTACGGGTGGTAGAGAAGTTAATTTGTCATACCTTAGACAAGTGGCACAGGCTGTTGACTCGTTAGGATATAAGGGAGCGTTACTTCCAACAGGGCGTTCTTGTGAAGATGCATGGGTCGTAGCTTCTTCCTTAATCTCTGTTACATCACAAATGAAATTTCTTGTTGCAGTTCGACCTGGTTTAACATCCCCTTCACAAGCTGCAAGAATGGCATCGACGTTTGACCGCTTATCTAATGGGAGATTGTTGATTAATGTAGTTACAGGTGGAGATCCCGTTGAGCTAGCTGGTGACGGATTAAACCTAAATCATAGAGAAAGATATGAATTGACTGACGAATTTCTAACGATTTGGCGCGAATTATTATCAAATGGAGAAGCGAATTTTGAAGGAAACTATTTAAATGTTAGCGGCGGAAAATTGCTATATCCACCTGTACAATCTCCTTATCCACCCTTATATTTTGGGGGATCTTCACAAATAGGCCATGAAGTAGCTGCTAAGCATATTGATGTATATCTAACTTGGGGTGAACCACCTGAAAAGGTTAAAGAAAAAATTTCACATGTAAGCAAGCTAGCTAAGCAGCAAGGAAGAACCGTACGTTTTGGAATTAGACTTCATGTTATTGTTAGGGAAACAGAAGAAGAAGCATGGAGGGCAGCAAGTGAATTAATCAAATATGTAGACGATGATCTAATTGCTGAGTCTCAGAAAATCTTTTCTCGCTTTGATTCTGAAGGTCAAAGAAGAATGTCCCAATTACATTCTGGAAGTAAGAATAACTTAGAAGTAAGTCCGAATCTATGGGCAGGTGTAGGTTTGGTTAGAGGTGGAGCAGGTACTGCGCTAGTTGGAGATCCTAAAACAGTTGCTCAGAGAATGAGAGAATATGAGGAAATAGGAATTGAGACTTTTATTCTCTCAGGTTATCCACATTTAGAAGAGTCGTATCGTGTAGCGGAGTTGCTGTTTCCATATTTAGAAATAGAAAAGCCATCTAATCATGGCAATCCAAGTATTGTTAGTCCCTTTGGGGAAATCGTAGCGAACGACCTTTACCCGAAAAAACTAAATGCAAATGGGTGATAGATATGAAGAAAGGTGTTAAACAATTTGTACCGTGGCTGGTTCCATTGGTGTTACTTATTACATGGCAGGTACTATCTTCAGTTGGCTTTATCTCTTCTAGAATTTTACCAAATCCATTAGATATTTTTAAGGCAGCAATTGAACTTACGAAATCTGGACAATTATTTAGTGACATTAGTATTAGTACGAAGAGGGCTTTTTTCGGATTTATTATTGGAGGTGGGATAGGGTTTTTACTCGGTCTTTGGAATGGTTTGTCTAAAGTAGCGGAAACGCTATTCGACACTTCTATCCAAATGATACGGAATATACCACATCTTGCTTTAATTCCCCTCGTCATTTTATGGTTTGGAATTGAAGAGGAAGCAAAGTTATTTTTAGTAGCACTTGGAACATTTTTCCCAATCTACTTAAATACATTTCACGGTATTCGTTCAGTTGATCCTTCGTTAATTGAAATGGGAAAGGTATATGGTCTAAGCGGATTTAGTTTATTCCGACATATCATTTTTCCAAGCGCTCTTTCCTCTATTTTAGTAGGTGTTCGTTTTGCACTAGGAATTACATGGGTGACATTGATTGTTGCTGAAACAATTGCAGCAAACTCTGGAATTGGCTATTTGGCAATGAATGCGAGAGAATTTATGCAATTAGATGTCGTCGTCTTAAGTATCATTTTATATGCAATTCTAGGAAAGCTTTCTGATTTTATCGCTAAAATCGCCGAGAGACGTTTTCTAAAATGGAATCCGAATTTTCAAAAATAGGAGGAGCATCGTGAATAGTAGAAGAGAAACTATGTTAGAGCTTGAAAGTGTTCAAAAGTCATTTGGGCAGCAAAATGTTTTAACGGGAATTGACCTTAAAGTAAATAAAGGTGAATTTATAGCGATTGTTGGGAAAAGCGGCTGTGGGAAAAGTACTTTACTGCGATTGATAGCTGGCTTGGAGCATCCAACAGGAGGAGAATTATTACTAAATGGAAAGTCAATAAATGAACAGAATTCTCCTGCTAAAATTATGTTTCAAGATGGTAGACTTCTTCCGTGGAAAACCGTAGAACAAAATGTTGGTTTAGGTTTAAAAAAGGAAAATCAAGAGAAAATTACAAAAATGCTGGAACAGGTAGGATTATCAGAGCGGGCTAAAGATTGGCCAGCTGTTTTATCTGGTGGGCAAAAACAAAGAGTCGCATTAGCAAGAGCGTTAGTACATGAACCTGAACTTCTGTTATTGGATGAACCACTAGGAGCACTTGATGCGTTAACTCGAATAGAGATGCACCAGCTAATAGAGGATTTATGGAAGCAAAAACAATTTACAGCTATTCTTGTTACACATGATGTGGAAGAAGCAGTCGCGTTATCAAATCGAGTTATTGTCATTGATAGAGGTGTAATTACTATGGAGCAAACGGTAAATCTCTCTTACCCCTGTCTCTTATACACATTGACGCTGCCGACGATACTCCTTGTGTAGATCTCGGTGGTCGCCGGATCATTAAAAAAAAAAAAGATAATATAACTGATAGATGATAAGTATAAGAAAACGAAAAAGAAGGAATCAATGCAACAATGAAGCAGTCGAAGGAGGTCAGAGAAAGACATACAGAATGCA
>NZ_CADEPK010000282.1 GCF_902829255.1 Metabacillus niabensis
ATACACATACTTGGGTTGGTGCAGGTAGTGAGAATGAAAAGGGTAATTTCTTTATGGCAAATATGCCAACTGAGGAAGTATTTACTGTGCCTTTACGAAATGGAGTTAACGGTGTCGTAAAAAGTACAAAACCATTGAGCTATAGTGGAAATTTAATTGATAATTTTTCGTTAACCTTTGAAAATGGCAGAATCATTGATGTAAAAGCTGAAAAGGGTGAAGCAGTATTAAAGCAATTAGTTGAAACAGATGAAGGTTCACATTATTTAGGTGAGATTGCCCTTGTTGCACATGATTCGCCAATCTCACAATCAGGTATTTTGTTTTACAATACTTTGTTTGACGAAAATGCATCCAATCACTTAGCTATTGGAAATGGATATGCTTTCTGTGTTGAAGGCGGTAAAAAGATGTCCCGTGAAGAATTAGAAAAGGTCGGGGTGAATTCAAGTATTACACATGTTGATTTCATGATCGGCTCAGCAGAAATGGATATCGACGGAATTTTAGAGGACGGAACATCAGAAGCAATCTTCCGAAATGGAACATGGGCATTTTAATTAAGTTGGGGATCTGATGACGATCCCCTTTTAGAGCGTTTTGAAATGGGGAGAAATAGATGAAACCTGTCGAGGTTTATATTTTATCAGGATTTTTAGGTGCAGGAAAAACAACGTTATTGCAAAATATTCTGAGTCAGGAAAAACAGAATCAGCGAAAAATAGCTGTAATTATGAATGAATTAGGAGAAGTTTCAATTGATTCGAATGCAGTTGATAAAGATACACCACTTAAAGAATTGTTAAATGGCTGTGTTTGTTGTACGATTCAAGGTCAACTTGAAGTACAACTAGATAATATGCTTCGTGAATATGAGCTTGATGCTATTTATATTGAAACAACAGGTGTTGCTCATCCTATAGAAGTATTAGACTCTTGTTTATCACCGATTTTTGCTGAAAAGCTTTCTGTTCAAGCCATTATTACGATTGTTGATGCAATGCGCTGGGAAAGTCGTTCAAGTTTAAGCATACAGCTCAGAAAGCTGCTACTTGAGCAAGTTCAGCATGCAGACATTATATTGTTGAATAAAACCGATCAACTTTCAGAGATGAAAAAGGCAAATTTAGTTGCGGAAATTCAAGCCTTAAATAGCAAGAGTAAACTATTAATGACTGAATTCGCAAGCGTTCCATTAGCACAATTAAAACCGATGCAAAAGCCACTTAAAAGACATCATGAACAAACACACGTCCATGAGCATTTACATATGAGAACATATGTACATACATTTAACAAGCCTGTATCTTTGGAACAATTTGAACAATTTTTAAAAGAAATGCCAGAAACTATTTATCGAATTAAAGGCTATATTACCTTTACACATTCCGAATTACCATTTCTTTTTCAATATTCATATGGAATGCCACTATATATGAAGGAGCAACTGAAACGAAAAAATACGCTCGTTTTTATTGGAGAAAACCTTAATCACCAACAATTAGTAGCAGACCTAAAAGCTTTAGAATTAAATGATTAGAAAAAGAGATATTTTCAAACAGAAAACACATTGAGAAAAATAACCCAATGTGTTTTTTATTTGAAGCCACTTATTGATAGATAAATATGTATTATTTATTTCATGTTTGATTAAGAATAATTTTAAGGCTCTATAACAAATTCGACGCGACGATTTTTGAGTTGGTCTTCAGGGTTTCCAGAATTCGGAACGATTGGATTTGCTTCACCAAACCCTGTAGCACTAAATTCAATATGATTCAATTGTTGTTGTGTTTGAAACTGCTCGATTAAATAATTTGCTCGATCCTTCGTTAACTGCAAATTAAAATTGTCGTCATCTTTGTCATCAGTATAAACATTGATATTTACCTTAGTTTTATTCGGTAATTCGCTAAATACTTTAACTAATTGATGAAAGTTTTCAATAGCTCTGTTATTGTTTGCTTGCTCATTCTTAACGTTCGATTCTTTCGGAAATTCAGTTTCATAGTAGTTAAATAATTCATCACCTTCCATACGAAGAATGATGGCATTTTCCTTCTCAATAACTTCTGCATCGACTTGATCAAAGTTTACATCAAATTTAACGTTCGATTGAATTTTCTGTCCAGGAGTTACTTCAGTTCCTTCAATTTTATCAATCTCCGTTACTACAGGCTCTTCAGTCGCTTGACAACCATATAAACTTATTACTGAAAAAAATAGAAACAGGAAAAACTTATTTTTCAAGAATATCACTCCATTACTATCGCACCACATTTACATTATTTGGAAAATACTCTAAAGTTTTCATTTTGGAAAAAATTTCTAGACATGAAAAAAGAGGGTGACTCAAAAGGGTCTGCCCCCTCCATCAAACACCGGTATATAGTAAACTAACCTCATCATTAGACTATAAATTGTGTTTGAGGGGTCTGAACCTTTGGTTTTGAGCCACCCTCCTTTTTATAAGTTAAGCATAAAGTTCCTTTACTTGCTTTTGAACATTTGCATCTTCTAAAAACTCATCATATGTCATTTGTTTATCAACAATTCCGTTTGGAGTCACTTCGATAATTCGGTTAGCAATTGTTTGAACGAATTGATGGTCATGTGAAGTAAATATCATTGCACCTTTATAAGCAACTAATCCATTATTTAGAGCTGTAATAGACTCTAAATCTAAGTGGTTTGTTGGCTCATCCAATAATAAAACATTTGCCCCACTTAACATCATTTTAGAAAGCATACAACGTACCTTTTCTCCTCCGGATAATACACTTGGCTTTTTCAATACCTCTTCACCTGAAAAAAGCATACGCCCTAAAAATCCACGAAGAAAGCTTTCACTTTGATCATTTGGCGAGTACTGGCGTAACCAATCCACTAGGCTTGGTTCATTTCCAGAAAAATATTCGCTATTATCCTTTGGAAAGTAGCTTTGCGATGTTGTAACTCCCCATTTAAACGTACCGCTATCTGGCTCCATTTCACCTGCCAAAATTTTAAATAGTGTTGTAATCGCAATTTCATTTCGTCCAACAAACGCAATTTTATCTTCCTTATTCATAATAAAGCTAATGTTATCTAAAACCTTTTCACCATCAATTGTTTTAGAAAGTCCTTCAACTCGTAGAACATCATTCCCGATTTCACGGTCTGGTGTAAAGTTAACATAAGGATATCTACGTGATGATGGTTGAATGTCATCAAGTGAAATTTTATCTAATAACTTTTTACGGGATGTAGCTTGTTTTGATTTAGATGCATTTGCACTAAAGCGAGCGATAAAATTTTGCAGCTCTTTAATTTTTTCTTCTTTCTTCTTATTCGCTTCTTGTGATAATTTCAATGCTAGTTGACTAGATTCATACCAAAAATCGTAGTTTCCTACATAAATTTTAATTTTTGCGAAATCTAAATCAGCGATATGCGTACAAACTTTATTTAAGAAGTGACGGTCATGGGAAACAACAATAACTGTATTCTCAAAATTAATCAAAAATTCTTCAAGCCATTGTATCGCATGAATATCTAGATGGTTAGTAGGCTCGTCCAATAATAGAACGTCTGGCTCACCAAACAAAGCTTGTGCTAATAAAACCTTTACCTTTTCTCCACCAGTTAAATCAGCCATCTTCTTCGAATGAAGCTCCTCTGAAATCCCAAGTCCTTTTAACAGGATTGCTGCTTCACTTTCCGCTTCCCAACCATTTAGTTCAGCAAATTCTCCTTCTAATTCAGCAGCTCTCATTCCATCTTCATCTGTAAAATCAGCCTTCATATAGATAGCATCTTTTTCTTGCATTACTTCATACAGACGTTTATGCCCCATTATAACCGTTTTTAATACTTCATGTTCTTCATATTCAAAATGGTTTTGCTTTAATACAGCTAATCGTTCACCTGGTGCCATGCTTACTTCACCAGTTTGAGCTTCGATATCACCTGAAAGAATCTTTAAAAACGTTGATTTTCCAGCACCATTTGCACCGATTAAACCGTAGCAATTTCCCGGAGTAAATTTAATATTAACATCTTCAAAAAGCTTGCGATCTCCAAATCGTAAGCTAACATTTGTCACTTGAATCATGAAACAGCCTCCAATACTTTATACATCCTCTCCAATTATAACACTTACTAACAGATTTTTATACTATCACCAATATATAGAGATTCTTTTTACAAAAACAAATAAAGATAACAAAAAATATGAAAATTCACTATGCCTTTTTAACATAGTAAAAGCCTTGTTAGACAAGACAAGGCTTAAATTAAAGGAATCATACATTTTCAAACTGCTTTCTTTTTGACTGGTCTAATTGATCCAAAAATAATTAGTCAATATATTTCAAATTATGCAACCTGACGTTTTTGTCTCCGTAAAACGATAAACATGAAAATTAATCCTGTTATGACTGTTGTTATCGCGGATGTCATCGCATTAACATTTGTCACAACAAATAGCGAAGGAATATCCCCAACAACTGTGTCCTCCATTGTTAGGAAAATACATAAAAACATATTATTTGCTGCATGAGCTCCTATTGAGTATTCTGAACTGTTCGTTTTTACTGTAATATATGTCCAAATAAAGCCCATTGCTAAATAATCAATCGCTACCCAAAATGCACCATGCTCCATCTCGGGATTAAAAAAGTGCAAACTTCCAAATATCCCACCAATAATAATTGTGAGGATAAGCGGATGTTTCGTAATTTTTCCAGCCCATTGCAATAAGAAACCTCTAAATAATAATTCTTCAGAAGTTGTTTGAATAGGTACTAATAAGAAACACGCGACGACAAGCCACACAAACCGTGATGCATCAAATTCATTAAAAGCGTAATCGTTTGGGAAAAGTGCAAAATCTAGTATTGAAAATATAGCAAATATAGCTAGTGAAATAAAGAAACCAAAAAATATTTTAGACCAATTTACTTTCCTATAAGGCGTAATAAGTGAAATAAAACGTCTTTTTAAAATCGTTTTTACCGCTAGCCAAATTCCCAATACTGTAATGATGTTCACGATATGATATAGGTAAAAATCTACTAACGGATCTGTTAATAAGACACCTTCATTAGTCATTTCATCAAAATTCAGCAAATCAGGATTTATACCTCCTGCGATTAACACTGCAATTAAATAGGCAACTGTCCCAATAATAAGCATAAATGCTAATATAACGAGAAGCGAGCTTATGTAACGCCAATGTGTGTTTTTCCCCTCATTTACTGTAATAAATGATTTTGTCATGTAACCTCTCCTCTGAATCTTCTTCAATAAGTATAACCAATCTATTTTTAACAGTTTTTAACAACATTATCAATATTTTATAAGCTATTTTAATAAATTCTTTATAATCGGCTTCTCTTAGCCGTTAAATCACCTCGTAATCTTCGTGATTCCTTTTGTATCTGTTGTCTTCTTTTTACAGGAGTCTCTCACAACAATGTTCTAAAACGAATCAGAAATATATGTTATATAAGCCAAGAGAAAAAGTGGTTCACTGTAATGTTGAACCACTCTTTCATTTGATGTTGTATTTTATCACATATTCTTCATTTTCCTAAAAATATTCATGACGATGACAGATTTCATTGATGCCTTTCCAAAATCTTCAATATCCCAATAACAGCTTAATATCGTATGACAAAAACACCATTTAATCATTCTTTCCTTTGATAAATGAAGCTGTTTAGCAAATAGTTCTAGTCGTTCCGTAATCGTTTCCTCTACATTTTGTTCTGGAAGTTCATTCAACATATATTGCGTCACATCATATTCCTTTTCACCAATTAACCCCTTTGGATCGATCGCAACCCATGATTCCTTTCCTGAAGGGAGGACATTGTAATGATGTAAATCACCATGAAGCAAAGATAATTGATTGATCGTGCTCCCTAAATGAGCATATAATATTTCCGCTTCCATCAGCATTTCCTTTGTTATTGGTCCGATTCCATTTGGATATGTTTTTCGGATGTTAGAAAATTCATCAATCCTTTGAAAAATGGTAGGGAGTTTTGTATTTCTAGGTGCCGGCTTCCATAATTTTTTCATTACTTTAGTGATAATCATCGTCGCTTGTTTATTGTCTTTGATCGATGAAAGCTTTACACCAGGCTCAATACATTCTAAGAGCATTAACCCTTTATTTAAATCATAATCGATCATTTTTGCAATTCCATCACCATCAAATAATGTTAAAGCTTCTACTTCATTATGTAATGCATCATTTCCCGGGACAACGAGCTTCAAAACCATCCTTCTACCGTCCTTATGAAGAACTGGTGCAACGAAATTATAGGACAATTCATATGGAGATAAGACCTTAATCGACCATTGCTCCTCACATTCTTTAATTAAATCTGGAAATTTACGTAACCACCGTTCACCATGTTCTTTATGTACAGATTTTATTGTATAAATAAATTTTTCTGGTAACATCATGATTTAGAGTTAATACAAATCAAACATATTAATAGGATGATTTAACTGTTTAAGATAATTGAATAACTGTGCACGATGGTGATACGTATGAGTAACAATTTCCATTAGCCATTTTATTTGGACATGACCGCCTTGTTCATAGTAAAATGGCTTTGTTTTTTTATTCAATAGCTCATCCTCACTAAGTGAGTTGACGTAATTTTTTAAAACGCTAAGGTTCTCCTTCATCATTTCTCCTAACTTTTCTCGATCTTTAACCTCCGCGATTTCCTTTTCTACCTTTTCATATTCCTCCATACTTTTTTCCAGCATGAGACAGGCTAAATCAGAGCGTGGAATTGCAATTAAATGGTGAACTAGCTCCTCTAGTGATCTCATATTTTCAGTTGGTCTATATTCCCATTGCTCATCCTCTATTTTTAATAGTAAATTTGCTGTTGTTTTAACCGCTAATTCTAGCTCATCAAAGAGCATATTTGTAACTGTATTTATCGAATTCATCTTTTAAAAAATCTCCCTTCACAATTTCATAATTGCCTATTTTCTACATTCAACATTTCACACAATTGTTCCTCCTTATTTAGTCGATTTAAAGAAGATATGATAAAATAAATAATTAGTGAAAGGAGAATTCATCATGAAATTACATACATTAATCGAATACTGTCTACTTATCTTTATTTCAGGTCTTTATTTTGCTTTTCTTGGTTTTCAATCAAAAGGATTGACATTCATAATCGGAGTAATCTTCCTTTATATTATTATCAATTTTTCCACGAAAAAATTTATTTCAAGCTATGTGCCAATTGATAAAAAAATGTCCATTTTAATAAGTGTTTTGATGATTTTAGGAACTGTTTTTATCACGATGTTACTATTAACGCTCCTTGCGATTTAATCGGTAGTTTCATCTATTTTAGGTGGTTTTCCATTTTGTTTGCGTCTCTTTATTACAAAAAGCCAAAGTAGAAATAGTAAACCACCTATTAGGATAAAAATTGGTAGACTTCCTACGAGGAGGACAAATAAGCTTGAGCCCGCCTGTAATAAAAAGTTTAAACTCTTCATAAATTGTTCCTTCGTTTTCTCCCAAGTATTTAAGTTGTCATTATCAAGTGATGGCACTTTTACCGTATCCTGTGTTATATAAATTGTAACCGTAGATAGCTCAACTTGATTAGAAAGATAATTCATCCTCCCTTTTATCTGTTCGATTTCTTCTTGAACAGTTGCTAAATCTGTTGAAATTTTTAACAAGTCTTCTGTCTTTTCTGCATTTTTCATAAAGTCTAATAAACGTGCTTCTACAACTTGTTTTGATTTCAAACGGGATTCTAGGTCTACAAATTCCTCTGTTACATCCTGTCCAGTAATGTTTCGCTCGATTACCTTTGTACTTCCAGCTTCAACAGCTTGGACAAATGATTCAAATTTATTTTGTGGAATTCTGACAGTAAGTGTCCCCTCTAAACCTTCATCTTCACCGATAGAATTTGAGTTAGAATTAACAATATAGCCGTTTGCTTCAGATAATTTTTGTTGAATAAGTTTTAATGTTTTCTCATAACTTTCAACTTTAATGGAGAGGTTTGCCGTATAAATAACCTTTCTTGCCTGTTGATTCATCTCCTTTATCTCCGCTGTTTCATTCTCCTTTTGGTCCATATTAACTTCAGTTTCTGATTTCATATTTGCATCTTGTTCCACTTCTGCTTGATTAGTAAAACTGCTTTTCGACTCCGCCTCAGATGTCGCTTTGTTAGCTTGACTGTTTTCTTCACTTGAATTGTTACTGCAACCGGTAAATAACATCATCAGTAAGCTAAGAGAAATGATTGAGAAAATTCTTTTCATCTAAATCATCCTTTTTAATTTTTTTGACGCTTACAGAAGTAGTCGAACCATATGTAAAAATGTTACAAAGAAAAGTAAACGTTCTCTGTCTATCATATAAATTTAGAGAATAGCTATTTCGCTTTTGTATCCAGTTTTATCTTCGAGCACCTTGAGCTGCTCTAAAATAAAAAAGATAGAGGTTTTCCTCTATCTTTTTTATCACTATTCTGTTTTACTAAAATGACTTAACGGAAAAAAAATAAATTCCGATTTGCCTAAGATTCTATCTGATTCTATTAATCCAAGTCCATTGCGGCTGTCCATACTATCAAGGCGATTATCTCCCATAACGAAGTACTTATCTTCGGGAACTTCAATTTCTTCAAAATCGCTCGTTAGAAGCAAGCCCATTTCTTCTGCTTCCTCTTCATTAGCTGCTAAATACGGCTCTGAAATCTTCTTACCGTTAACATATACTTCTCCTTGTTCTGCACTAACCTTGTCTCCTGGTAAACCAATGATTCTTTTTACATAGCGAATATTTTCTTCTTTCCCATCTATTATGACGATATCTCCTTTTTTAATTTCTCCAATATATTTCAATGTTTTATTTACAAAAAGGCGATCTCCATCTTTTAATGTCGGATCCATTGATGATCCTTCAACAACATATGGTTCAAATATAAAGAAACGAATGATAAGCGCAAGCCCTAGTGCAAAAACAATCGCCTTCGTCCATTCCCAAATTTTTGATTTTGAAGATACTGTTTCAGTTCGTGCCATGGTTGAATCCTCCTAATTAAATGCTTATCTCCATTATACCTATTTACGACTAATTATTTGCTATAAATAAAAAAAATCCTTTAACTTTTTATATTTTTTACAAAATAATCATATAAAGTAAAAAAATGGGGTTTGTTTTTTGTGGTAGGTTTATTTCATCTTTTCGTAATTTTTATGACAAAACATATTTATTTTTATTCTATATTAGCA
>NZ_CADEPK010000283.1 GCF_902829255.1 Metabacillus niabensis
GATTACGCCATCAATTTAGAAGACCCTTTATAATTATCTTCTAACAACTCTTTTTATGTTCTTACCAAACATCTTTGTTGCTAATGAATGCATTTCATCGGTCGGTTTTAATCTTATAATATCGGAGACATCCTTTCCAACTACTTTTCGATTCCCCACTCTATATCCTTTTTTATTCAACTCATTTGCTACAATCGTCACATTTTCCTTTAGTACATATAATTTAATTGCTTCCTTTTCGAATGTATCAGCTCCATAATTTTCAACCATCTTTATAAAATTCTCTAACTCCTTTATTTTATTCCTTGCTTGTTCAATGTTCACTTTACATTCCTCCTATATTTCTTTAAGTACACTATAAAACATAGACTGTTGCACTCCCCCAAATCGCCAATCCCTTGAAATTACTGCATTAAAACATATTAATAAAATGAGTGCACGCAAGTGCAATTTATGTTGTAGTTATAAGAAAAAAATTAAAAGATTTGCTTGTCCATCGCTTCGTCTAATGCATCTTGGTTGATTCCAATATATCGCAATGTAATATGTTGGTCTGAATGATTAAACAATTCTTGAAGCAAGGCAATATTCTTTGTTTTTTTATAAAAGTGATAACCGAAGGTTTTTCTAAGTGTATGAGTGCCGATTTCAGATAATCTAATATGTTCAGCTGCATTTCTTAATATTCTATAAGCTGTTGAACGGTCTATTGCTCTGTTTTCCCCTTGTCTACTTTTGATTACATAATCACCATCATTTAATTTTTTTACATAAGGCATAATATCTTTTTTGATATATCCAGGTATCTTAATTCTCTTTGCCTTTGTTGTTTTAGTTTCCTTTATATTGATATGAGATTGGAGCAAATCCTCTTTCTTTAATTTCAATATATCTGATATCCTTAAACCTGTTGAAATTCCGAGAACAAACATAACAAAATTACGTTCGTTCTCTTGTCTTAAAAACTCCTTCATCTTTTCAATTTTCTCAGGGTCTCTAATGGGTTGTACATAATTCATTTAACAAGCCTCCTCTTGTTCTTCATAAACCTCAATCCTTAATGCTACAGCAAGTCTTAAAAGCGCCTTACCCTTAACGCGATAGTACTTTCTTTCACTCATGTGTAAATCTAAATAAACATTGTAATCAAAGGTATCTTCATCCTCCATGTATCTTTTGATTATGATCGCTCTTTCGTGATAAGATAAACGATTTACAGCTCGCTGAACCTTAGTAATAAATTGCTTACTTGTTCTTTCATAATCTGCATTCTTTATTGCGATACTTTCTGTTTGTGAATGATTTTGATTTGTCTGAGATGGAGGTAAAAATGAGAATGTTTGCGTAAGTTTAGGTAACTCTTCTTCTGGTACCGAGAATTTGAAGATACGGTATTTTTCTAATGCAGCTTCTACTGCTTTTTTCGTTTCTTCTCGATTGATCTCAGGTAATAACTGTTCCATGTTAACTCCTCCTTATTTCTCATACTTTTTTTGTATAAAAATAAAGAGGACACTAATCAAACAGCCATTTAATGCTGCAATGATTAGTGTCCTCACGCTTTCGGTCTTGGACTTCTTTTAAAATATTAATTTTGTGACAAGGATTATATTTATAGTTAAATTATAAATGTTATTACTCCTTTGTGATAGGAAGATAATATGCTAATCATATTTCTGATGATTTGTCTTGATGAAGAAGATTATAAGAGCCATGGTTACGGTCTCTTACCTTACTTCCCGAATTAATGAACTTAATTCGTTTTGGTTTAATTTGTTTATTGACTTACAATTTGAACAGTAAAATTGGTCTACACCACATAAAATAAAATAATACTGAATCACATAGTTTGATATACTTTGAGGCACTCCACAATATTGACAGAAAAATAGACAATTTTTATCCATCATTCTTCCCATCCCCTTATTAACTTATAGTTTGAATTAACTCCATTTCCCAGTAAATTCACAACAATTTTAATGATAAAATTAACATGAGGTGTTTTTTATGTTTATATCACCAATGTTACTTCAAAAATCTAATCATCCGTTTGATGATGATTCTTATATCACAGAGTTAAAATTAGATGGTATTCGTATTCTTTGGACTAAATTTAATGATAAAGTTAAAATCTATACAAGACATAACAATGAAGTCACTGCTCTTTATCCAGAGTTAACTGATATAGACTTACCAAATGGAACTGTTCTTGATGGTGAAATTGTTGTCCCAGATGAAAATGGTAAGCCTGATTTTGAAGCTACCATGGAACGATTTAGATCAAAAAATGTTCCTTACACTATTCAATACTGTGTTTTTGATATTATCCAGCATAATGGAGTAAAAGTTCATAGCTTATCCTTACTTGATAGAAAGGATTTACTAAACAAAATAATTCCTTCTAACCATCCTAGTATCACAGTTGTACAATGGATATCAGGTAAAGGTAATGCTTATTTTGATTTAGTTAAACAGAATGGCCTTGAAGGTATTGTTTTAAAAAAGTCTGATTCAGTTTATGACATAGGTAAACGTTCATACAATTGGTTAAAAGTAATCAACTATATGTATGAAGATGTTTACATTACTGGATTACTTAAAGATAAATTTGGTGTATTGCTATCATTCTTAGATGGTAAACCTGCGGGATTAATGGAATTTATATCACCAGTCGAACGTAAAAAGTTATATTCCATGTATAAAGTGAACTCTGAAAATGACAAGTTCTTTTTCATTGAACCTATTAAATGTCGTGTGAAATATAGAAATCTAACTAAGCTTGGAAAATTACGAATACCTTCTTTTGTGGAGTGGAAATAACTCCACATTATTTTTTAAAAACCACTCATATTAACTTCTCCTTTCTACAGTTTTCATTTGAATTCTGTACTAAATAACTTCAAATATATTCATTTGTCTATTCCTTTCAGTAATAGCTGGATTTAACCAAAGTACTTCTTGTTTTACAGTTGCAGCCTCAGTTTTTGCCATTTTTGCTACCTTAGACCATCCAACCAATAGTTCATTGTATAAATTACTATCATACCCACTAAGTATCACATATCCTTTATGTGAATTTAGAGTTTCTAGCAAACTTATATGTTGCTCATTATCCATTTCATGAGCATAATGACGTTTAGTACGTGTTTCTAATACATAAGGTGGATCAGCATAAATCAAACAATCCTCCCGGTTGTATCTCTCAATTAAAATAATTGCATCCTGATTTTCAATTTGCACCTTCTTTAATCGTTTTGTAGCTTCAAGAATTGTACCAGGTAGCCCATTCCAATCAGGTAAAGCATTAACAGTTGATATGTCAATATTATGCCTCCATCCTGTTTTATCCGATGTTTTTCCTCCTCTGGCCATCCAACAACGAATTAGGAAGACTCTTGCTCTTTCAACATCTGATATTTCTTGTCCAAGCTTTTCAAATGTTTGGTTATATTCCTCTCGACTGTAAGGTGTTAATTCAACTGCACTTGCTAATTCGTTTGGTTTTTCCCGTATTACTTTAAACAAATTAACGATATTACCATCAATATCATTTACAGTTTCTATTCGCGAAGGGGATTTATTAAACAATATTGCACCACTTCCAAAGAAAGGTTCGAGATACACGTTGTGCTCTGGCATTTGAGAAATTATCCAACTTGCCATGTTCCACTTTGAACCTACATAATTCAGTATCCGTTTCATTTTTACCATCTCACTTATTTCCTTTTTTCTTTAAGATCTCAATAACCGTTATCCTGCCTTTGATGATTCACTTTATTCTTATCTGTATATGCTTGTTCAATCTCATTCCATTCAAAGCCAATAGCTTTACCTAAAGTAAGATAACTAGCCAAAGTGCATTCATAATCATTAAGTCCAATAGCACTAACTCGATTCAAAAAATATAATGCATTTACTTTTCTAAACACTTCATTAAATTGATTCTCTAACGTCTTTTCATATGCCATTTCCCATATCTCACATTTTCTAAAATCTAAGTCGTTACCTATTGATAAAAGAAAATGCAAACCGTCGACATATTCTTTTAAGGCATTATCAGGTTTATTTTTCTTATTTGCCCAAAATTTAAATATCTCGGGTAATTCATTTGCTAGTTCTCCAATTTCAATTTGTAAAGCTAAAATCTTTTTTGAAAATCTATTTTCACCAACTTTAACTGGGTGTTCTTGTTCAATCCGTTCATCAAGAATCTTCTGCATTTCGAACAGCTTCTCTATATTCATGTGGCACCTCCTGAAAATATTCTTTTCCAAAATGCTTAACGATTTTATCTAATAGCTTAGGTCCTATACCAGGAACCTTGTTGAGACCATCAAATTTAGTAGCAAGGATGTATGTTGCACTTTGACGACCTTGAACTATACCTTGCTCAAATCCAACCTTAAAGCCATCGTTATAACCTTCTTGCCGAGCTTTTATGATTACTGGATTCTTCTTACCCAACAGCAATTCACTCTCCTTAGAAAAGTTTTCGCGTCGCTTTACCAATCATTCTCTTTTGAATTCGCTTATGCACAGTTCCCTGTTTAACTGCATTTACATCTCCTACAAATCTAGCTGTTTTATATAAAAATGAACGTAATTTTGAAAGACTCATACCTTTTCCTCCTATGGTTTCATCGATTATTTAAAAGAGCTCTCCCTCGTCAAAACTGACTTTGAAGGCTTTTCCTTTAGCTGTTTCAATAATGGTTTTTCCGTGGTGTACAGCTTCAAATGCTCTAGCTTTACCTTGGAAGCCATCTAAAATCATAACGATTACCTTATCTTCTTCTATCTTTGGTAATTCAGTTAATTGAAGTGTTTCTTCGCATACTTCTAAGTTTTTAAGTCTGTTCACCAGGACCACTCCTTGATATAATTAATTTGAGCGTATTAATTATGATCAGGTTGATTCCTGGTTTTTTTTATGAAATTTTATGTTTGATTAAAACTGCAGCTGGAATTCCAACATTCGGCCAATCGGCTCCCCAACGTCTTTTGTATTCATTGAGTGCCAGTTGGTCATTCTTCTTGCAAAGTTCATGAAGTTGAATTAATGGCATTTTAGAATAATTCATTGTTACCATCCTTTCTATTTTGCGGCCATCTCCAATCTGCTTGTCTAGGCTGTTTTCCGAACGGCTTTTTCTTATGCTTATTTCGATATTTCTCTAGCTCTTCAGGAGATAGATAAGAAACTTTAACTGGACCGTGAAGTGAATTTTTCATGGTTTTCCTCCTTTTCATAAACATAAGTTAGTGCAATAATTTGTGACTTTAATTTATAATCCATTGTGCTATCGTTAATCAGTTCAGCCCTAACCTTAAGAGGTTCCCTTTTAATTCGTTCAAGAAGCACGCTTTGTAATAATTTCACTCATTTCACCATCCTTTCCAAACAAACCATGCTTTCTTGGGAAAATCTTATCTTTTCGAGTTTGGTCGATGATAAGAATCGCTACATCAATAACATGTCTATCAAAATGTTT
Source organism: Metabacillus niabensis (assembly GCF_902829255.1). Classification (GTDB taxonomy): domain Bacteria; phylum Bacillota; class Bacilli; order Bacillales; family Bacillaceae; genus Metabacillus; species Metabacillus niabensis. The sequence goes on from NZ_CADEPK010000283.1 coordinate 5,493, forward strand.
AGCAATTTCTAAGATTGATAAATTGCTTGTCCACAATCGTATAAACTCCGACACTTCTTTTTCATCCCAACAGAAATCAAAATCAACAAGTGATTCATAATATCGGTTCCTAGAAGATTTGAATTTCTTTTGTATTGATTGTTCTTTTGAAGAGTTCAATCCGTTACTCCTTGGTAACAAGTAACCATAATGAGCCAAGTCTATTATCAATAGAGCAATTTCATCGACTGGTCTGTAGAAATAGTCAGCAAGTTCAATGATGGAATCACCTTCATGCCATTTCTTTTGAAACTTCCCAACTTCACGCTTTGACCAAGATAAATTTAATTCTAAGAGAGCGATATAAATTTTTTGCCTTGGATCCCTTAATTCTTGTATTCTCATGTTTTACACCGCGGGAATTACTCTTAATCTTCCAGTTTCACGATGAGCAATATGTAATTCATGCTCATGTTGTAGATTCTTAACAATTAGCCAATTGTTAGGATTTAACCCAACTTGTTTAATTAACATTTTTTGATTTCTTGTAGGACGTTTACCTTGTTTCATATTGCTTCCTCCTTCTGTAATTGTTTTACCTTTTCAAAAATTGGTGTAAGGTCAGAAACAGGATAAGACTTGTTATTAATTTTCAAGTCATTTACCATCGATTGTTCAAGTTGAATCCTATCAATAAACTCAATAAAGTCTTTTTCACTTGTAATGTTCTTTGTATATCCAAGTGATTTAGAGGACTTATAGAACATCGTGTACTCCAAAGTTATCCAGAGAGGATAATTCATGCTGATTTAATCCCTAAACGAATTTCATGCTGCCTTAGCCTTTCTCTGAGGTATGCAGAACGAGCTTCCTGTTCCTCTTGGGTGTATGGTCCACACTTAGGACATGTTTGGAATAAAATTGTTCCTTGGGTATCATCATGAACAACCCTTTTTCCTTTGCATAAATTGCACATATTAAACACCTACCAATCTGTGATTCAAGACTTTGCGATCTCCCTTAATGACTACGATGTAATCCCGGCACATTTGAAAAATTCTCGTTCCAAGAGCTTCGTCAATATCCACTATTTCATCTACAGTTAGTTCGGATGAGATAAGAATTGGTTTATAGTTCAAATAACGATAATTGATAATTGAATACATTTGCTCTACTTGCCATTCAGTTGCCCTTGGTTTACCTCTAACAGGTTTGAATAAGTCATCAATAAACAGAACATCAATGTTTTTCATGCGGTCAAGTTTGATTTCTAATTCATTGAAATCGTCCTTTAAATCGTTAAATCCTTCTACGTAAGGGAAATAAAGAACAGGTACATGCAATCTTGTCATTAGGTTATTTGAGATAGCAGTTAGCAAATGTGTTTTACCTGCACCTGGTTGACCTAGCAAAGCAATGCTGTTATGCCTTTCGTGTTTTATAGATTCGTATTCTTGAAAATACTCAAGTGCAGCATTGTATACCTCTTTGATGATGCCTGGCTTACCATCTGTGATGAAGTTTTTAAACCCAAGTTTTTTGAATTCATCTGTGATTTCACTAGCTTTCATCAAATTTTGAGCCCTTCTCCATTTGATGCAGCTGCATCGAACCCATACTTCATTTCCATTCCTAACTTCAATAAACCCCATCTGGTCTTTGCATTTCGGGCACTTCGGAGTTTCCTTGTTTTGTGCGTAATCGTCCGACTTGTCCTCCAGTGATTGAGTTTCCATTCGGTTTTTCAATGACTCCATCACTTCTTGGATTGTTTTTGCCACTGTTTCCACCTCTCATTTCAAATTCTTTATCTAAAGCAATGACATCTGAGAGTGATTTAACATTTTGATTAACCCATCCCTTAAGAATCCCTTCAGCGTAATTCCATTTCTTTTGATTTTTAAGTGCACGTTTCATTGCTTCAATAACGATTTCTGGACTAGTGTCTTTTTCCCACATATCGATACATTGACCAATATAAGGACTTAACACTCCAAAATTTTGCTGATAAAAATCGGCCGCATCGACAACAGATGGTTCTTCTTGTTGTTGTTCTTTTTCTTCTTCTTTTTCTTCTTCTTTTTCTTCTTCTTGTCCACTTATCGTCGGCGTATCGTTGGACGTATCGTCAAAATCCTTGTCATTACTGGATTCTTCATTTTCTGAGGTATCGTTAGACGTTACGTAGTACGATTCGTATAATTTTTTAATATCTTTTTTCTCGACTCGTTCACCTACGAACTTAATCAATGAGATATCCTTAACCATTTTCAACTCAGTTTTTACACAATCAATGACTGGTTTACCACCACGATTAAAGTTGTATTTACCCCAATTTTTAATAGCGATCTCCCTTGTTTGATTGTTGTATAAGACGATTTTGTGATGCTTCGTAAATCTTTCTAATAAAGCATTAATGCTTTCTATGGAGTAACCCATATCAAAAGCCATTTGCTTTTTGGTAATTTGATAGATACCGATTTGAGTAGTATTTGAGTTTGTAAGGAGATAAAGGAAAAAGAACTTATCTTCCGGAGTCATTTCCTCAACGACCTTTGGATCATCCCAAAACTCTGTATGAACCATCCTGAATTTAGCCATGCTATTTCTCCTCTCAAGCAATAAATTCTTGTATAAAGAATCTGATTTCTTTATACTTTTTATTAAGTACATTCTTAGCGATTTCATTTGCTTCTGCTCTGCATTCTCTAACTGTGTCTGCAAACACAATTGCCGAGTAGATGGTTTTGAAATTGCTTTTTATTTTGACTGTAAAATCAATTTCGAATAGCATGTTTCCTCCCCTATTCTTTTTGTTTTTCATCCATTGAAAACCAGATAATAACTAAGCTCACCAGACAAAATAAAACGATAATTGAAGCTTGATAAAATGATGGATGCATAATTAAAACCTCCTTTTTTATAAAATTTGATGCATAGCTTGTCCTATATTTGCATATGTATTAGTAACAAGTTCACATCGTCATAACCAGGAGTGGGAAAAACTCTTGATATTAGGGGGAAAACACTCCTAGTTATGACGACAAGAGCTTATTAGTCTTGTCGTTCTAACTTATGCATGTTAGAATTAAGGTAGAATTTTTTAGGTAATATCCCTTGAGCAGTGAGTGTGCCCGCACTTGCTGCTTTTATATTGGATTTTTCATAAAGAAATTCTCCTTCTTTCTTCGCCTTCATTTACTAATTTCAAAGAAAGCACACACGCATCAATAACAGATTTTTCTTTTACATTCTTAAATTCAAAATTCGATTTCATAGCTCCGAGTGTATAAAACAGAAATTCATTTTGCTTACTTTGTGGTAACTTTCTTACCTGCACTATGATTTCTTGCCATTTATCTATATTTTTCATAAGAACACTCCTTTACTTCGCTTTTTTCGTCTATTTCTTATACCTTCGAGACTTCAAACTAACATGCCAAACTTTGAATATATCTTTCATAGAAAAACGATACTCTCTACAAAATGCAGCAACTAAGTTGACCATCGATGCAGCTGCATCCAGTACTTCTTTCATTGCCTTTCTTGCATCTTCTCTTTCTTCTTCAGTAAGAGCGTTTGATGGCTTTTCCCATCTGATGTTTTTCAAATGTTCAAGCGCTTCTGCAGATTCTAATTTTGCTAGATAAAGCATGTTTAACGGTTGATGATTTATGTAATCCCCATCGAAGTAAGGGATGCTAACGTATCCTGATGTTTCTTTCCATCCGTGGAAATATGTTTCTGGGTCATCTAGTGTTTTAAGAATTGGTTCGTACATATCTTTAGGTAATTGACGTTCACCTGTTTCATACTTTGAAATACTTTCTCGTGAGCAAGGGACTTCTATTGCAACATCCTGTTGAGATAGTTTTCGTCTCTTTCTCCCTTCGGCCAAGTGTGTACCAAAGGTCATATGATCATCTCCTTTTTGTACCAAAATGGTTCTAGTATTGTGAATTGCTAAACTAGTAATATTAAAATTAATTAATATAAGTTTTTATATAAATGGTGGCTTTTATATTGCCTCCTTAATGATTTTCACTTCCTGTTCTTTAATCCATGCGTCGATTGTTTCAACACTAAAAAGAATGCGGCGACGAACTCTAAAATGTGGGATTTGCTTTTCTTTTACCATAGTGTAGACAGTATCAGGGTGAACACCTAGATACTCAGCTACACCTTGAACAGTTAGTTTTTTATATCCCATAGGGTAGGAACCTCCTTATGCAGTAATATTTTTACCCGAAATGTGTAATTCATTCTCAAAAAAAAGCTCGTTTACATCAACGTTAAGTATTTCGGAAATTTGTTTTGCTTTTTCAAGACTCGGCTTTGTTCTGCCCATCTCGATATTTGCATAGCCACTGGCATATTTATAACCTAATTTCTTTGCCATAAAGGTTTGTGATTTTCCTTGGATTAGTCGCTCATCCCTTAGTTTTTTTAATACCATTATTAACACCCCACTTACTCATTTCGTGTAACTCTTGACTAAATATTAACTTACTCAATATGTGTAAGTC
>NZ_CADEPK010000284.1 GCF_902829255.1 Metabacillus niabensis
CGATATAATAGCTGAGGTGAACCTAATGCAAAAAATTGGACCGCTCTTGATTGTTGAAGGCGCAAATAATAGTAAAGTTCCTTTTTCTAGGAGCTTGTATATTGAATCAGAAAAATTATTAATTGATACAGGTGCAGAGGCCGAATCATTAGTAAAGCTTGAAAAGGAAAAAGGGATAAATATAATTTATAATACGCATTACCACCCAGATCATACACGACATAATTATTTGTTCCCTAGCACTAAGAAATTAATCAATCGGGTTGAATTTGATACATGCCATTCCCTTGAAAAAGTCGCTAATCAAAATGGGATTACACAAGAATGGGGATTAGAAGGTATGAAGGAATGGGCAGAAAGCATTCCTGAAAGCTGGATCAAAGGGATATCAGGCTTTAACGGCTCATACGAATATGAAAGGGAAATGGATTATGAGCATATTAAACTAATTTTCCTACATACTCCTGGTCATACTAAAGGCTATTCATGTCCTTATTTCCCTGATTTAGGTGTAGTATATACAGGTGATTACGATATGACCTCATTTGGACCTTGGTATAATGGGGCAGATGGTTCGATTGAACAATTTATTCAATCTGGAGAACGGCTTTTATCTCTTGATGCAAAAACGTACATTACTGGTCATCAAAAAGGAATTTTCACTAAGGAAAAATTTAAAGAGGAAATGGTTCAATTTCTCGCTATTATTGAAAAGCGTGATGAAATCATTACACAATATGTGCAAAAAGGACTTACGTTTGAGGAAATAGCTTCGATTGGGATTTTTTATCCAAAGAAGGCATTGGATAACAAAATTCTTTATACATGGGAAAGGATTGGCATTCGCAAGCATTTGAAACGTCTTGGTTATTCGACTGAAGGTGCTAATCATAATCTTGTCCAAAAGCAATAAAGTAAAGAGTGAAAAATGATTACGTTTAGTGACGGAATTTATCCAAATAGTTGGTACCTCCACTATTCCAATCATTTTTCACTCAATCATTAATCGTTATTCTTCCTCTTCCATTATTTCTTCGAAGGCAACGGATACTTTTTCAAATTCCTCGTCACTTTCAATTGGGGAGAAATCACCGTCTTCATCTACCTTTAAAAAGAAGACATCTATTTCTTCCTCTGATTCCTCTAGAATATCTTCGACGAAGCCAACAGCTACATAATCACTATTTTCTAAAGTGACAACTGCCAATACTTCAACTTCATTTTCCTCGTTATTTTCATCAGTGATCGTAAAAATTTCGCCTACTTCAATTTTCTCCACGCTATGATGGCCCCTCTCTTAAACAAAGATAGTTCTATTTTCCCCGAAAAATGAGATAACATGCTTAATGATACATGAAAATTATGTTAAAGGAAATGTAATAATTGACAATTGTCCAAATATAGCTAGCATTTATCTTAATGGTGCAAAACCTTCTACCTTCTTTAAGATTTGTGAAATTTCACTAATGATATCTTCTTGTAAAACAAGATCAACCGCTTTTACATTTTCTTCGATTTGCTCAGGTTTACTTGCCCCTATTAGAGCAGAGCTAACACCTGGATGACGAAGAACCCATGCTAAAGATAGCTGTGATAATGAACAGCCTAATTGCTCTGCTAAATGCTGCAAATCTTGTACACATTGTAAAACATCCTCTTTAAGATAACTAGAAATAACACCATTCACATCTGAATTTGCTGCACGGCTATCTTTTGGCAACGTAGCTCCTGGCTTATACTTTCCTGTTAATATTCCTTGTGCAAGTGGCGAAAAGACAATTTGACCTATTCCTGCTGTTTCACTAACGTGTAAAATTTCATCCTCTATGTACCGTTCGAACATATTATATATAGGTTGATTCGAAATGAGGCGATGAAGATTAAGTCTTTCACTTATGTCGACTGCCTCATTGATTTGCGCAGCACTCCATTCACTAACACCAGCATATAAAATCTTACCTTGGGTTATTAGATCATCTAATGCTCTTAATGTTTCTTCGGTTGGGGTATCTTCATCATATCGATGGCAATAATATAGATCGATATAATCTACTCCTAATCGTTTTAAACTTGCTTCACATTGCTCCATAATATGCTTTCGCGATAGTCCGCGATCATTGGGACCATCACCCATCGGGAAAAAGACCTTTGTTGATAAGACATAGCTTGACCGTTCATATGGTTTAAGTGCCATGCCAATTGCTTCTTCACCTGCCCCACGATTATAGGCATTTGCTGTATCAAAAAAATTAATTCCACATTCAAACGCTTTATGAATACATGCATCAGCTGCTCTCTGTTCTTGCGCTGTACCATAGGTTAGCCAGCTTCCTAATCCAATTTCACTTACTTTTAATCCACTATTTCCAACACGTCTATATTTCATCTTTGTCACCATTCCTTAATAAAAACATTAAATATTTATATAATGATTTATTCGCTAAAAATGTTTATATTCCTGTTAAAAAATACACTTATTTTTAGAGATGAAATCAGGGTGACTCTTGTATAATTGGTCACCCACTAAAAATATGTCATTTATTTTATATATGCTTCAATTTCATTAAGGATTGTTTGTTGCATTTCATCAACCACTTGAAAATCCATGGCATTTATATAAATAGCTTCTAATCTATCTCGTAGTTGTTTAGCTTCAGCCAAATAGGAAATAGCCTCTTTCATTTTCCCTTTATATGCTTTCGTCGTCCGTTCAATTTCATCGGCATATTTTTCATCAGTACCAGGGTTAATGCATCTTTCATACATATCGATTATTTTATCTGTATCTCGCTCAGGGAAATATTCATGTGGAGCAGTACTATCAAAAATTGCTACATCCCTTTCACGAATAATCACCATGTCTAAGCTATTAGGGTCAAATCCACAATGGTATACTTCAATATCGAAGCCCCTCTTTTCACCTTCAGCAACTATTTTCTTAAGCATTGTTGATTTTCCAGAGCCGGCGCGTCCTTTTATAAAATATCTATTCTGAACATCGCTTGTTAAATTTTGAATAAAGTCAACAGCTCCAAGCGGTGTTGCTGCACCTAAAAAGCGATGTTTTATCTTTGATTTTTTTTCCAATTGTTCCTCACCATATAATAATGAGATGACTTCATCTGTTAATTGATTAGCTTTATCAAAGTTCATGTTTAAAATATAAATCTCTTCAATCTCATCATGTGCTGCTAATGCTTCAGCAAATGTTTTATAAGCGATTTCGAATTTGCCTGCAATGTCTTTATTTAACGAAAGAATCGTCTGTTTATCATTCGCTAATTTTTGTGAATCCCAGGCAACACCTAGATTGACATATTCTTCTACGACTCCGGGTGCTTTCGGTTCTATTATATGTGGGGCTGTTCCATCAACAATTCCTACCTTATAGTCAGGTAGGATTACTCCATCAATCGAATCGTTATCAGAAGAACAATGTAAATATTCAACATTTAACGATTTTGACTCCATTATGTCACCGATTTTTTTCATAAGTGAGGATTTTCCAGTACCTGGTCCACCCTTTAATATATATACACGCTCTAAATCCTCTAGTGCTGATTCATATAGACTATAAAACCCTTTTGCTGTGTTTCCACCTGCATAATAATGACGGACTTTTCCACTCATCCTATCACCCTTTCTGCTTTGTTCTCCATACTATATGTAGATTATCTTACAAGGGTGAATGCCTAATTTAAAACTAGTTTGTAATATTTCTTTTTGCATGAAAACATAAATTGAACAGTTGTTTTGTCAATAAAAAAAGGTAGGAAATGCCTTTTAGACAATCCTACCAATCTCTTTTATTCATATTTTTTAAAAATAAGCGTAGCGTTGTGACCACCAAAACCAAGTGAGTTTGAAAGGACAACATTTACATCTGCTTTTCTAGCAACATTTGGAACATAATCTAAATCTAGCTCTTCGTCGGGTGTTTCATAGTTTATTGTTGGTGGAATAATTCCATCTTTAATCGTTAATAGAGAAATAATTGCTTCAAGAGCACCTGTTGCTCCAAGTAAATGACCAGTCATTGACTTCGTAGAGCTTATTGCTAGCTTATGGGCATGATCTCCGAAAACCTCTTTAATAGCCTGTGTTTCGTATAAATCATTGTAATACGTACTAGTACCATGTGCATTAATATAATCTACTTCATTTGGTTGAAGCTCTGCATCTTCTATAGCTAATTTCATTGCTCTTTGCGCACCCTCACCGTTTTCAGCTGGAGTTGTTATATGATATGCATCACCGGTAGCGCCGTAGCCTACAATTTCTCCGTAAATCACTGCATTACGTGCAAGAGCATGTTCCAACTCTTCTAAAATAACAATTCCTGAGCCTTCTGCAATGACAAATCCATCGCGATTTTTATCGAATGGACGGCTTGCTGTTTGTGGGTCAGGATTTGTTGAAAGAGCGGTCATATTTGAAAAACCTGCGATCGTCATTTCTGTAATCGATGATTCGGCTCCACCGGTAATCATCACATCAGCATGTCCATTTTGGATAACTCGGAAGGCATCACCGATTGAATTTGCTCCAGATGCACATGCTGTTACAGAACAATTATTGATTCCCTTTGCCCCAAGCTCAATTGAAACGCGACCAGAAGCCATATCAGGTATGAACATTGGAATAATAAATGGGCTTACACGTCTAGGGCCTTTCTCTAAGTATTTTTTATGCTCCTGCTCGAAAGAATCGAGACCACCGATCCCGGAGCCAATCCACACTCCTACGCGTTCAGGTGCCACATCCTCCCCAATTGTTAGATTTGCATCCTGAATAGCCATCTTGCTAGCTGCAATTGCAAAGTGTGTAAATCTCCCCATACGTCTTGCTTCTTTCATATCGATAAATTCGTTCGGGTTAAAATTTTTCACTTCTCCAGCAACTTTAACATTGAATTTTTCAGCATTTACTCGTGTTAGTGGAGCGATTCCGGTTTCTCCATTTTGCAATTTTTCCCATGTTGTGAAAGCATCATTTCCTAGTGGTGTTACCGCACCAATTCCTGTAATTACTACTCGTTTCTTCATCTTCTGTCTCCCCTTCAATATGTTGGTAAGAGGTTTAAAGACCTCTTAAATTTGTGTAATAATTGTAGGATTTTGATAAAACCCATAGCTAACACACTTTAGAGAAGATAGTCATACTATCTGAAAATAAAAGTTTACCATTTTTCCTTCTGCTTTTGAAATTAAATAGAATAAGATTGAATTTTTAATGCTATGAATTTATCATACATGCTTCTCATTATACTTTTTTTGAAGAAAAAAAACGAGTCACAGCTACTGTGCGCTCGTTATTGATTTAAATTTTCAACAGTTTCTAATAAGGAATTAATATCATCCACTGTAGTCATGATTTCACTATTTTTCAATTCTTCGAGTGCTAATTCCCCGTTTTTTACGACAGTATCTATTTCTTCAAGTAAAACATCGTTTTTTGCAATAATATCCTTATGGATATCCTCTGCAATAGCAGGTGCATCAATGTTATTGAAGTCTTTAATTTGTTCTTTAAGTGATTGAAGCTGTTCCTCTAAGTTTTGCGATAATTCCGCATCTTGTGCTGCTTGTTGAAGATCAGATGGTGCATTTTCAGCAAAGTTTTTTAATTCTTGTAAATAAGCATCAGCCTCGTTGATATAGTCAACAGATTGATTCACTTCATCTAAAAAGGAACAAGCTGATAACATCATAGTTGCAATACTGGAAATGATAAGGACTATTTTTTTCATTTAGTTCTCCCTTCATTATCGTTAAGAAGTTTTTCCTACATCTATTCATACGTGCTTATAAGAGAAAGGTTTCACAAAATTTTGAAGTGAGTTTTCTTAATGTAAATTCCTTATTCATTTTGCTACATGTATATGTTGTTAGAGAGACTTCAGCAGCACTATTTCATGCTAATTTATTGCTCAAAGTAGAAATCTCAATTTCTATTGAAAATAACAAAAATTAAATTGCGTACATTTTCAATTACTTTATTGAAATTGACTCAACACATCGATCTCTCATCCAGCGAAACAAAATAGCTTTTCCCCAACCATATTGATTAGTATTTAAACTATGCACTCGCCAGTACATTGGAGGATGTGGCATTAATTGAAATTCAATGATTCGCCAAATCAAGCTTTCCCTTTTTAATGAATTGATTTCCTTATTTTTATCTATTTCAATCATCTGATATGTTAATGCCTTTTTGCTTTCGTCATCCTGAGCAAGTGAGAGAGCCCGTAAACTTTCTGCCATTTGCTGTTGCCCACCTTCTAATAATGTTGCACCTAAATGGTCAGCTCGGACCTCCATCCATTGTGAAATAAAAGATTGGTATATCGGAAATAAAAACATCAGTAACCATATTGTTAAAAATATAGGAACTGTATATGCTTCGATATTCGTAATATTCTCTTTAATGAATATAACAACTATAAGCAAAAATAGGATAAAGCATGCTCTCCATATTTGCGCCCACATTATATCTCGTTTTTTTACATGGATCGCTTCATGGGCGAGTATTCCTTCAATTGTTTCGATTGGAAGCTTTAAGGTAGCTGTCGTTAATGTAATCATTGCTCTTCCAATATTCATACCTGTTGCTAAACCATTGTATTGTGCAGAATCAGTAATATAGAGCTTTGCATTAGGAATTCCCGCCTTAGTAAAAATAGCATCTGCTTTAGAGAGCAATAATGGATCATTTGCTAACTTAGCGTCCATTGCTGTTTTTAAAACAAGATCCGATATGGATATATTGAGCAGCCAATAACAAATTCCTGCTGTAATTAACCCCCAGGTTGGAACGTTAAGAAAATATAAAAGGAGCAATAAACCGCTATATGCAGATACACCTTTTACTGTTGTGGCAAAATATAATTTTCCGAAAAGTCGCTTTAAATTATGCTTATGGTAAAAAGGTAAGACGGTTACAAGTTCATCTTCATCTTCAATTTCCGCTTTCGATACATGAAGGATTTCCTTCCATCTTTCAGCTTCTACAAATGTTAGAAAGATCGTTTCACCAGGTAATGAAATTTTTAACACCTTTTCTAAGCTCGTAGTGAAGTCAATATTCGATGAAAATAGGGTGAATAATGGATGCAGCTTTAAAATATCAACAGCTGATTCAATTTGGACATTTTGACAGTCATTTATAGAAAATTTTCGAGATTCAAAAAAAGAATAGATATAAATAGTCTTAGTTTGCGAATCAAAATAACATGTTACAGTCCGATATACAATTATTCTTTTTATAAATTCGGAAAAAAGAGTAATAAAGCCAAAGAGTATGAAATATTTCAGTGGGCTTTCATCAGGACCGAAAATAAAAAATAATACAGCAAATAATACGACTATGAAAAAGATTGAAATGTCAAAAATTACTCTTTTTAAATC
>NZ_CADEPK010000285.1 GCF_902829255.1 Metabacillus niabensis
ATGATCTGTTTTTTTCTTTATCATTCAAACTTCTAGTAGATTATTCTTAAACATGTTAAGATCGAAAAAATAGAACGTTTTCAGGAGTGACGTATGTGAAAAAATTTTTATATGGCTTCGGCGGATTATTAATCGCTGCTGGCATTATAGGACTTATTAATCATATTTCAATCGCGATAAAATCTGTACAAGCTGAACAAGCCTTATATGGTGGCTCAATCCAATTTATGATGCTCCAAATGATTAGTACATTTCAGCCTTACTTTACATGCTTAATCGGTGGGGGCTTCCTTATCGCAATTACTGCGTTTTTAGAAGAGTATAAAAAACGCAGTGAGCTAACAAGGCAATTGCTCCAAGCATTATCTAACGAAAAAGGGCACAATCATCAGGAAATAAAACAAGCAGCTTCAAATGATGCAAATGATGTTGAGCAGATTTCTGTAAATGCTAGCATAGCGAAAATTCCTGATGAAGTGAACGAGCAGGATGATCGTGTTTATTGGCAAGGATAAGACGCGGCATAATGAAAAGCCAACCCCTATTTCCTCACAGGGATTGGCTTGTTTTATTATTTAAAATTGCTCCGAAATCGTCTTCGCTTGCATATGGAGAAGCAAATAATCAGGGCCACCTGCCTTTGAATCTGTACCAGACATGTTGAAGCCGCCAAATGGTTGATAGCCAACAATCGCCCCTGTGCATCCACGATTAATATAAAGATTGCCAACATGAAAGTCTTCCTTCGCTATTTCAATATGCTCACGATTATTTGTTAATACAGCCCCTGTGAGACCATATTCCGTATTATTAGCAATAGCAATGGCATGCTGAAAATCATTTGCTTTACAAAACGCAACAATCGGGCCAAAAATTTCTTCCTTCATAATCCGTGCATCCTCTGCTACATCGGCAAAAATGGTTGGTTCAATAAAAAATCCCCTCGAGCTATCAGCATTTCCCCCAGCAACTAATTTCCCTTCCTGTTTGCCGATTTCAATATATTCGTTAATTTTATCGAAGGCAGCCTGATCGATTACAGGTCCCATAAGGACTGAAGAATCAGTCGCCTCACCAACGGAAAGCTGTCTAGTTAAAGCGATTACTCTCTCTAACACCTGCTCATAAACATCTTTTAGAATAACTGCGCGGGAGCATGCTGAGCATTTTTGACCTGAAAAGCCAAATGAAGAGGCAACAATTGATTGGGCTGCCAATTCTAAATCTGCAGTCGAGTCGACAATAATCGTATCCTTCCCACCCATTTCTGCAATTACACGTTTTAACCATATTTGCCCATCATGTACCTTTGCTGCCCGTTCATAAATTCTTACCCCAACATCTCTCGAGCCTGTAAAGCTAATAAATCTCGTTTTTGGATGGTCAACTAAATAATCGCCAACCTCTGCTCCACTACCAGGAACATAGTTGACAACACCTGGTGGCAAGCCTGCTTCCTCCAGCACCTCTAAAAACTTTGCCGCAATAACTGGAGTAGCACTTGCAGGCTTTAATAAGACGGTGTTGCCCGTTACAATCGCTGCGGACGTCATCCCAGCCATAATCGCAAAGGCAAAGTTCCATGGCGATATAATAATGCCTACACCTAAAGGAATGTAGTGATAGCGATTTACTTCAATTGACCGACTTTCAACAGGCATTCCATCCTTTAACAACAGCATTTGCCTGCCATAGTACTCCATAAAATCAATAGCCTCAGCAGTATCAGCATCTGCTTCCTTCCACGGCTTTCCTGCTTCCTTCACAAGCAGTGCTGAAAACTCATGCTTCCGACGCCGGACAATTGCTGCTGCTCGAAATAAAAGATCCGCTCGCATTTCTGGCTTTGATTTTCTCCATGATTGAAACGCCTCTTCTGCAGCTTGCATCGCTTTTTCTGCATGTTCCTTTGTCGCCTTTGCAACAGTGCCAATCACTTCCTCCTTAATTGCAGGATTAGTCGAAATGATCGTTTCTGTCGTCGATATTTTCCTTCCACCTATAATAAGCGGATACTCCAGGTTCAAATAAGATTCAACCTTTTCTAGCCCTGCCTTAAATGCACGTTTATGATGGGGAACCGAAAAATCAGTAAAAGGCTCGTGTTTATAAGGAATCACCATGTTTTATCTCCTCCTTGTGTAATAGAAAATTAAATCTAACCTCAAAATCTGCCTTCCTTTCACTTAAGAACAGAACGATACATTATTTCAGCATAGGATCCTTAGTAAGGAGGAACGCTCATGCTTCATTCGTATGCAAGCAAGTTACTAGAAATGATACACTTTTCCCAACTGGTGTCCCCTGCAGTACTGATTAGGATTTTATTCCTAAACATAAAAAAGCAAGCTAAATACAATCAGTATTTAGCTTGCTTAAAAACATTATTTGTAAATATGAACCGTCGGCTCCTCTTGTTTCGGTTCTTTTATGATGAGCGCTTCTTGGCCATTGTTCGACGTAATATTGACTTCAAGTGAGATATAGTCAGGGAATGATTCCATTACTTTCCCAGTAATAAACTGAGTAAACGCAATGACCTCTCCCTTACTATAAAACTGCATTGGAATTTCAATATCTAGATAGTTCATTTCTCCATTTTTATAAAACGCCTTGCCAATTACACCAGTGTAATTTGGAAAGAATTCCTCAACATCTGTTTTAAAGGAATTAAATCTTTGAGCATCATCACGGTATTTCTCTGTTCCCTCATCGGATGGGAATAAAACGTAATCCTCATCAACCGTGTCCCAGCCTCCTAGACTGTTATTGCCTTCCTTTACTACCGATTTAGCAATATAATTTCCTGGTACAAGAGAGGATTTATCCTCTAGCTCATAAATCGCGAATACAACTGGCACCTTCTCTAAACCTTTCGTGCTTCTTATACGTTTAAGTATCGTATCAGCCATTACTTTTCCTTCTTTAAGTAATGTATCTCTGTCTATGTCCTTATAACGTTCAAATCCTTCTTCTTGCTTAAAATAATATTTGGAATTCATCGCTAAACCAATAACGACTCCGCCAAGTTGAACTGAATTATCTTCATTTTTTATTAAATAATTATGTTCAAGAATTTGTGCTAAATAAATAGGGCTTTGGTTATTCGCCTTTTCTAGATCGTCCATATCAGGTAAAGCCGGGTTCAATCCCACTTCAACGTACTTTTCATCATTACCTGTTGTATTTTTATCCTTTTTGGCTGCTGCTGCTTGAGCATCCTGTGCGGCCTTCCCAGTTAATTTACGTTTTAACCAGCTCGAAATCACTTCACTAGTTAAATATTGTCCCTCTTGAAATAAGTACGTATCAGGAGAGAACGTATCTTGTGCAACCCTCATGAGTCCTGTCTCAAATTCATCAATATCTAACCGCGTGCTAATTCCCTCTGCCACATGACCTCTCGCTGCTCCGGGCTTATAGCTTGATTCACCAGCTTTTTTATCTGTATTTAGTATTGTTTTATAATAGGAATCAGAAATATTATACTTTGGTATAATCGCCTGTTCCTTTGAGTCATCTTCCGTTTCCTGAACGATTTGTTCTTCCTGGTCTCCAAAATTTGGTGCACATGCTGTTAATAAAATAAAGCTTGCAAGCACCAACCCTAGTTTCTTTTTCAAGTGACTTACACCTCTTATTTATTTAATTCTTCATAAAGTCGTGCTTCATCCCATACTTCTATGCTTAGCTCTTGAGCTTTCTTCAGCTTGCTTCCTGCAGCTTCTCCTGCTACAACTAAATCTGTGCTTTTGCTAACACTTCCGGTCACTTTCCCGCCTAGTGCTTCAATACCCTCTTTTGCTTCATTTCGCGTTAACTGTTCTAGCTTTCCTGTTAGAACAACTGTTTTTCCCGCCAAATACGAATCACTATCCTCAGCCTTTATCAGCTTTGGACCTTTATATTCTGTATTGACTCCTAAGCTTTTTAGCTCTGCAATTAAATGCTGGACATCTGGGTTTTCAAAATAGGTAACAACTGCATCAGCCATTTTATCGCCAATTTCATTAATCGCGATTAACTCTTCCCTTGATGCCTTCTGAAGATTCTCAATTGTTTCAAACTGCTGTGCTAAAGTTTTCGCTGCCTTTGCTCCAACATGACGAATACCTAGCCCAAACAAAAGTCTTTCAAGGGAATTTCCCTTTGACTGTTCGATTGCTTGTAATAGGTTATCTGTTGACTTTTCACCCATACGTTCAAGCTTGATAAGCACATCTCTTGTTAATCGATATAGGTCAGCAACATCCTTGATTAATCCTTCAACAAATAATTGCTCTACGACCCGTTCTCCAAGACCATCAATATTCATTGCATTTCTTGAAACGAAGTGGATGAGACCTTCTTTAATTTGAGCTGGGCATTGTGGGTTAATACAACGTAAAGCAACCTCACCTTCAATACGAACAAGCTCACTTTCACAGGCAGGGCAATGTGTTGGCATCGAGAATTCCTTCTCTTCACCAGTTCGCAGGTCAACTAAGACGTTAACAACCTCAGGAATGATATCACCTGCTTTTTTTACAACAACAGTATCACCGATTTTGATATCCTTTTCTCTAATCAAATCTTCATTATGAAGAGAAGCTCGTTGGACCGTTGTCCCAGCAACCCGAACTGGCTCCAAGATCGCTGTTGGTGTAATAACACCTGTTCTCCCAACGCTTAATTCAATATCAAGTAATTTTGTCATCACTTCTTCAGCAGGGAACTTATAGGCAATTGCCCAACGCGGACTTTTTGCTGTAAATCCAAGCTCCTCCTGTTGTGCTAACGAATCGACCTTTATTACGATACCATCAATATCATACGTTAACGTCGACCTTTTTTCCTGAATTTCATTGATCGCTGTTAAGACTTCCTCAATGCTGTCACATTTTCTACGCTCTTTATTTGTTTTAAACCCTAATTCTTCAAGTAAATCCAATGCTTCGCTATGCCTCTGAACACCGATACCACCTAAATCAGCGATGCTATACACAAAGATGTCGAGGTTTCGTTTCGCTGCTATTTTCGGGTCAAGCTGTCTGATTGAGCCAGCAGCTGCATTTCTCGGATTTGCAAATGGTTCTTCCTCTTGCTCAAGTCGAAGCTCATTCAATCGTTCAAAGGATTTTCTTGGCATAAACGCCTCACCACGAACCTCAAATGACAACTCTCTCTTTAGCCTTAAAGGAATTGAGCGAATGGTTTTCAGGTTTTCCGTAATGTCTTCTCCTGTCGTCCCGTCCCCTCTTGTTGCACCTTGTACAAACAAACCATTTTCATATCGTAATGAAACTGCTAAACCGTCAATTTTTAACTCAACAACATATTGAACATCGTCCCCAACTGCCTGTCTTACACGACGGTCAAAATCACGTAAATCTGTTTCATTAAAAGCATTGCCGAGACTGAGCATTGGCGTTCTATGTTCAACCTTTTGAAAGGCCTCTAACGTAACACCACCGACCCGTTGTGTTGGTGAATCAGGAGTTTTCAACTCAGGGAATTGCTCCTCTAGCTTAATTAACTCCTGCATTAATCTGTCATACTCAGAATCGGGAACACTCGGTTTATCAAGAACATGATATTCATAGTTATAGGTGTTTAGCAATTCATGTAATTCTTGAACCTGTTTGAGAGCTGATTGTTTGTCCATTCAGATGTTCAATCCTTTCTAGAACATTTCTTTACTTATATACGATTAATTGGTGCAAATTTTGCAAGTAGACGTTTAATGCCTACTGGGCTCGGAAACGCGATATCCAACTCTGTTCCTTCACCAGAGCCTTTGACACTGACAACTGTACCTATTCCCCATTTTTTGTGCTCTGCTTTGTCGCCAACAGACCATGAAAGCTGATCTCCTCCTGTTGAGGCTGCAATTGGTCTCATAACAGGTGGACGTTTTTCCTGACGACGTGCTACTGCAAAGCTTGATGACGCTGTTGACGCCTGCTTTTTCTTTATCTCTTCATTTAGATTTTCAATTAATTCACTCGGTATTTCCTTTATAAACCGTGATTCAGGATTCATACTAGTCCGACCGAATAATGTCCGCATTTGAGCATTTGTGATGTAAAGCTCTTGTTCCGCTCGCGTGACCCCAACATACATTAATCGACGTTCCTCTTCCATTTCGTCCTCTTCCATTAACGAACGGCTATGTGGGAAAACACCTTCCTCAAGGCCGATTAAAAAGACAACTGGAAACTCTAATCCCTTAGCAGAATGAAGGGTCATTAACACAATCGCATCATTTTGTTGCTGCTCATCTTCCTCTAGCTTATCAATATCTGATACGAGAGCCAAATCTGTTAAGAAGGCAACTAAGCTTTTATCTTCACTTTGCTTTTCAAATGTCTGTGTAACAGATAAAAACTCATCAATATTTTCAAGTCTACTTTGTGCTTCCAAAGTTTTTTCTTGTTTTAGCATTTCCCGATAACCTGATTTTTCGATAATTTCTTCTGCAAGCTCTGTTACCGATAAATAATCCTGCATATTACCTAGGTTTCGAATTAATTCGCGGAATTCTACTAATGCATTGACTACTCTTGCACTAACACCAACCTGTTCAATTTCTTCTAACGCTTGAAAAATTGATAAATCATTGGCTATTGCATAGTTTGCGATTTTATCTACTGAAGTAGAACCGACACCTCGTTTCGGTACATTAATGACTCTTAATAAACTAATATCATCATCAGGATTTGCGATTAGTCGTAAATATGCAAGTAAATCTTTAATTTCTTTTCTATCATAGAACTTAATTCCGCCAACGATTGTATAGTTAATATTTGATTTGAGTAAAACTTCCTCAATAATCCGCGATTGTGCGTTTGTACGATAGAGAATGGCGATATCGGAAAATTTTCTCTGACCAGAGTCGACGAGCTGTTTAATCTTCCCTGCTACAAACTGTCCTTCCGCTGCTTCACTATCAGCACGATAGTAGGTAATTTTAGAGCCTTCTAGGTTTTCCGTCCATAATTTTTTCGGCTTTCGATTTGAATTATGCTTTATAACTTCATTCGCTGCTTCGAGAATTAATTTTGTTGAACGATAATTTTGTTCAAGTAAGATGACTTTCGCTTGAGGATAATCTTTTTCAAAGGAAAGAATATTTGCAATATCTGCTCCACGCCAACGATAAATGGATTGATCGGAGTCCCCTACGACACAGAGGTTTTGGAAACGTGCTGCCAGAAACTTAACTAACATATATTGAGCCCTATTCGTATCTTGGTACTCATCTACATGAATATATTGGAACTTTCGTTGATAAGTTTCTAACACTTCAGGCACCCGTTGGAACAATTGAATTGTTGTCATGATTAAATCATCAAAATCGAGTGATTGATTTTTTCGCAGCTTTCGTTGGTACTCCTTGTAAACATCACTTACAACTTGTTCATAATGACTACTTGCCGTTTTATCAAACTCATCTGGCGTAAGCAATTCATTTTTCGCGCTGCTTATCGTTCCTAAAATGCTTCTTGGATCATACTTTTTAGGATCGAGATTCTTTTCCTTTAAAACGGTTTTTATGACCGACAATTGATCTGTCGTATCAAGTATCGAAAAGTTACGATTTATTCCCATTCTGTCACTATCTCGACGCAAAATTCTTACACACATCGAGTGAAACGTAGAGATCCATATATCATCTGCACCAGGCCCTAATATATGCTGAATTCTTTCTTTCATTTCACGCGCTGCCTTATTTGTGAACGTAATCGCTAAAATATTCCATGGTGCTATTTGCTTTTCTACCATTAAGTAAGCAATTCTATGTGTTAACACACGCGTTTTTCCACTTCCGGCTCCAGCCATAATCAACAATGGTCCATCAGTTGTTTTTACTGCTTCCTGTTGCTTGTCATTCAAACCAGTAAGGAGTTGATTTGATAAAAATTGCAACGTCTTCACCGTCCTTCTAGGAACATATGTTCTAATTTTAACAAATTCATTTAAATTTTTAAACCTTTATCTACAACATAAAACGAAACCCCTTTTATAGCGTTTCGTTTTCTTAAAAGTCTTCACTCTTTAACAGCAGCTACTGTTTGTAAAGCTGCTTCAAGGTTAGTATAAATAGCATTTCCAACAACGACAACATCTGCATGCTTTGCAAATTGCTTCGCTTCTTCAGGGGAGCTAATTCCTCCTCCATAAAATAACCTTGTATTTGTTAATACTCGTTTGCTTTCCTCTACTAAGGCGATATCACCAAGCATGCCGCTGTACTCCAAATAGAAGATTGGGAGGTTATACATTTTTTCTGCTACACGAGCATAGGCGATGACATCGTCAGTTGAAAGATTTGTATTTGCTTCTGACAATTTTGCTGCCTTGCAATCAGGATTTACGATACAATAACCCTCAACAAGAATATCATCCCAATTCATAATCTCTCCATATTCTTTTACAGCTTCATGATGCAACTCTATCATCCATTTTGTACTTCTACTATTTAATACAGTTGGAATAAAATACAAATCAAATCCCGGAATAATGGAATCCGCTGTTGAAACCTCTAATATACATGGAATTAGATACCGACGGACTCTAGACATTAAATTTAACACATTATCCTCTGTCACATTATCGCTGCCTCCGATAATAATTCCGTCTGTTCCAGATTCACATATTTTTTCTAAATCTTCATCACTTATTTCTTTATCAGGATCGAGTTTAAACACATGCTTCCACTCGTTAATATCATACATGTATAGAATCCTCCATTCAAAACATCCATTTCACTATTATAGCAAATTACATACTAGCAAAAAACTATAAGAAGGATCCATATTTTGAAAAGCGAAATGCACCTTGGTCCGCCCCGACAAGCACAGGACGCAAGGGAAAAGAAAACGTTCTGCTGAGCAAGAGACATAAAAAAGAAGAAACTATTGATTATTTGCGGAAATAAACACCTTTTACTTGTTTCTCAAAAAAAAGGAGCAGTCATTAAGACTGCCCCCGCTCTTATTCTGTTTCTTCCTTTTTATTGTGTACACGCTCAAGTGCCATTTGATAGGCATCATTCCCATAGTTTAAACAGCGTTTTACTCGAGAAATTGTTGCCGTGCTAGCACCTGTTTCTGTTTCTATTTTGTGATATGTATTCCCTTCTCTTAGCATTCTAGCTACCTCTAGCCTTTGAGCTAATGATTGAATTTCATTTACGGTACATAAATCATCAAAAAAACGATAGCATTCCTCTAAATCTCTTAATGATAAAATCGATTCAAAAAGCTGATCAAGCTCTCTTCCTCGTAGCTTTTCAATTTGCATATATCCATTCTCCTTTTGCCTTTTGCCTTATTAGAAATGCGTAGGGGGCTATGGTCCCCCTAATCGAAATGAAGCTCATTTCAGCCGCTTATGTTAATTACTTTTTTATTCAATAAAGAAGGACTTTTCTAAACTTGGAACAATATTTATCCATGTTTTCCCGGGTACAAATTTAATAACTTCCCCATCTTTCACCGGAACAATACGGCCTTCTCGGTTTTCCCAATCTACCTCCTGCATAATGCCTCCTTGCAGGAGAATTGCTTTACCACCTGACTGAACATCAATGCTTCTTCTACCATAATTATCAATATAGTCATGCTCCATTTCAACAACAAAAACATTACTTATTGTAATAGGTTCGCCACTTTCCATATCATAGGTCATTTCGTCATCACTATATCTACTATAGCTATTGTTAGTTTGATTATACTCATATGTTGCCTGCCATGTTTCCAACTTGTCATATTCTATAACAAACTTATTTACATGTTCACCTTTTAATAATTCCATTTCCTCTTCTGATAAAAATTGATATGGTTCTACTTCAGAATCTGAGCTGTAGTTCAATTCTTTAGCACCTTTTAAAATATTTTTATAGGAAATATAGGAATTATGTGGAGCTTTACGATTGTCTGCTCTCCAAAATAGTGTACCATCATAAGACAATCCATTTAAATAATCTGCCTCACCTGACTCAAGCTTCTCCTTCGCTGATGGACTCCAGCCATGATGAATATAAAGAGCATCAAAGCCTTTGCTTAAATCAATAAAATACTCCCTTGCACTACGTACAGGTCCTATGATATCAGGTATATCACTTTGAAAAACAGCCAAAAACCTTGTAATATTCCCTTCAGCTAATGCCTCATAAACAATATCTGCCTTGTGCAGCCCTGACTGAGGTCGTGCTTTAGGATGGTTGTTAATCATGACTGCAACAGGTCGGCGATTTACATCTCCGTCCACTGTCTTAAGTCCTGTTAGTGGATAAATTGATTTTTCATCAACCTGTGCAGATGTCTCTTGTTCATTTTCATTTTGAGTGAAGCTGTTTTGCTCTTCTTCTGTATTGCAAGCGCTTATAAATAGAAACATGGGCACTATGATTAATAAGCTGCAGATCCTCCGCAAACTAACACAACCTTCTCATTTTCACTTTTATATTTTAACGCATTATTGATGGAAAGAGTACCGTTTTTTTCATGACATCAAAAATACCTCTTGGTGTTATCCTTATATAAGGTAAATGTGTTGATGAGAAAAATAACAATGAATAAATCGGATCATCAAACAGATAGCCTCTTTCTTTTAATTTCTCAAAAAAATCCGTCTGTTTAGAGATAATCATCTCTAACTCTTCATTAGATGCACTACCATTTAACTGCAACGCTAATTCAAAAATCACCTTTTCCCTCTCACAGACGACAATGCCTCCACCAATTTCCTTCATACGTTTAAAGGCAGCTAGCATATCATCCTTGCTTTTTCCCATTAATATTATATCCCCAGTTGTTGAATAGGAACTCGCAAAGCCCTGAATTTTTTTAGAAAATCCTTTTAATACTGTATTAATCCGCCACTCTCCATTTCGGTCAATAAGTGCTAAAAAGCTTTCATCATGATCAGTCGATAGTTGATTCACAGAACTATCTATTGCTAATGAATAAGGCTCCATAATAACGGAATTTTTCATTTTCATTCCAACCGGCATTGAAAATTGCAAGTCATCCATCGTTAATTCCCAATTAAACTTCATTGGCTGAAGACCATATTTTCCCCAGTTAATATTATCATTTACTTCTTGTTGCACCCCATCCTTCACTAACCATTCACCCTTTGCCATAACTGAGGATGGTGCTGGATTGTCGATACTTTCTAATATATTTAGTGTAGCCATTCTTCCTGGAGCAATAACCCCAATTTGATCATCAAGCTGATAATATTTTGCAATATTAAATGTTGCCATATGATATGCATCAATTGCAGGAACATTTGCTTGTAATGCTATATCAATACATTGGTTCATCATGCCATCCTTATAAAAGGTTGGTGTCGCTCCGTCCGTTGTAAAGTATACATGATCATAGGTCGTTAGTCCTTCATTCTGTACCTCTTGTAACAATTTTGGCAAATCAGGACGAATGGAAGAGTGTCTTAATGCTGCAGTATACCCCATTTTCAATCGATTCATTACATCTTTTCCATTCATTGATTCATGATCACTATCAACTCCAAATAGCTTCATCTTTAATAAGGTTGATTGTGAAGCGCCTGGTAAATGGCCTTCAATTTTTTTACCTCGTCGTTTCGTTTCTCTTAACCAGTATAAAATCCAATCATCACCATCAAGCAGTTTTGGCCAGCTCGTTAATTCTCCCCCTTGGATAACAGATGGATGTGCGAGCCATTGCTTTAAAAAGTCATGTGAAAAAATCCGCTCCTCTCCATGAACTTCTGTTTGTAGATCAAATCTTGACCACCAATAAAAGTGATATGGTAATTTTCCGACGTCATCTAAAAACGTAAGCGCTTTCTTTTTATCGTACTGCAAAAGGAAAAAAAGGTTATCACCTACAAATGTTGTCGTTCCCGATTTCGATACATACTTCGCAAGTGACAGGGGATTATATAATTGAAATGGATGTGCGTGAGGTTCTATATAGCCTGGTACAACAATTTTGTTCGCACAATCAATCATTTCAGTTTGGTTCATTTGTTCTGGTAATTGATCGCCGATATAAACAATGCGGTCATCTGCAATCCAGATATTACCCTTTATCCATTGGCGAAGATAAGAATGGAGAATTGTTGCATTTTTTAACACCGTTTTTGGAGCAAGTTTGTTGGAAATAACATCAATATGTTTTCGAATCTGACTCAAT
This sequence comes from Metabacillus niabensis, assembly GCF_902829255.1. GTDB lineage: Bacteria > Bacillota > Bacilli > Bacillales > Bacillaceae > Metabacillus > Metabacillus niabensis. The sequence goes on from NZ_CADEPK010000285.1 coordinate 12,171, forward strand.
TTCCATTGATATGTTCTCTCGGGCATAAAAAACCCTCCATTTTCATTACAAATTTTACTACTATGTTACCATAGGAATTTTATGGATGCATTAACGTTTTATTGCATTTTCATGACAAATTCAGGAAGGTGAGAATGATGAGACCGAATATTGGAATTGTGAACGCGCTTATTCGGATTACATGTGGGTTAACGATGCTAGCTTGGTCAACGTCTAAATATTGTAAAAGACCTTGGAGAGATTCATATATCATTGTGATGGCACTTGCTGCAATGAAGGTCGGTGAAGGTATTTTACGCTTCTGTCCAATTACTTACCTTTTTGAACGAAGCAACTTTTCGTTCTTTAATGGGTATGACGATGAATATTTTGATGATGATGACGATTTTGATTATGAAGAGGATGAAGATAAAATCGTCTATGAACAATCTTAAAAGGGACTGGCGTAAAGCCAGCCCCTTTCATTAAATGGAGGTATCTAAAATGTTTATTGAATATTTAACAGATATGTCATTTCTTTTAATAGCTCTGATTGGCGGTATTGTTGCCTTACTGTTTGTTTATATTAAGAAACGACGTGTTTAATTGCTTTATTTCCAATATCGTTACGGTAAAATAACGCTGGTGAGACAACCTTTTCTACAAGCTCATATGCTTGCTTTTGTGCATCCTGGATTGAATCACCATACCCTGAAACAACGAGTACTCGTCCACCATTATTTACATACTGCTCGTCCTGCCATTTTGTACCTGCATGGAAAATCACTGCATCTGTTTGTTCTGCTTGAAGTGTTCCAATTGGCTGACCCTTTTCATAATCATTTGGATACCCTTTTGATGCAAGAACAACTCCTAATACAGCCTTTTCAGACCATTTAAGTTCAACTGGCTTATCTTCAAGAATTGCCAGCAGTGCTTCGATTAAGTCTGACTCTAATCTTGGCAGCACCACTTGTGTTTCAGGATCACCAAAGCGAGCATTAAACTCAATGACTTTCGGTCCTTCCGTCGTTAAAATTAAACCAGCATATAAAATTCCTGTAAACGAGCGCCCTTCACTAACAAGTGCTTTAGCAGCAGGCTTTAGGATTGTTTCAACTGCTTGTTCGACAACTTGCTCAGAGATTTGCGGAACAGGTGAATAAGCTCCCATTCCTCCAGTATTTGGACCTTCATCATTGTCATAAGCACGTTTATGATCTTGAGCAATGACCATTGGGTACACCTTTTCGCCGTTTACAAAGGCCATTAGTGAAAATTCTTCCCCAGCTAAAAATTCCTCAACAACGACAGAGCGTGAAGCATCACCAAATTTCCCACCCTCAAGCATATCTGTAACACTATTTAATGCCACATCAAGTGTTTCAGCAACCGTTACACCTTTTCCTGCAGCTAGTCCATCCGCTTTAATAACAATCGGTGCACCTTTTTCTTCAATATATGCTTTTGCCTGTTCAACATCTGTAAAGGTTTGGTAATCAGCAGTCGGAATATTGTATTTAAACATCAGCTCTTTAGCAAAGTTTTTGCTTCCTTCAATAAGGGCAGCTTCCTTTGTTGGTCCAAAAACCTTTAACCCAGCAGCTTGGAAATCATTGACGATTCCATTTAATAATGGTACCTCAGGACCGACAAATGTGAAGTCGATCGCTTCCTTCTTAGCAAAATCCAACAATCCTTGATTATCTGTTTCACTAATCGGCACTAATGTTGCAAGCTCCTGCATTCCGTCGTTACCTGGAGCAACAAAAACCTTTGTTACTAATTTGCTTTGGGCAGCCTTCCAAACTAGAGCATGCTCCCGTCCACCTTGACCAATAATTAGTACTTTCATTTAAACACCTCATTCATTTAATTTAGTTTTCTTCAGTTAGATTTCAAAAGATAAGGGGATATGCTCCCCTCTTTAAAAAATGGATTAATGTTTAAAATGACGTACTCCAGTAAAAACCATTGCAATTCCATACTCATCTGCGACACGAATGGAATCCTCGTCACGGATTGAGCCGCCTGGTTGAATAATTGCCGTAATTCCAGCCTTTGCTGCTTCCTCTACTGTATCAGGCATTGGGAAGAACGCATCAGAACCAAGTGCACTACCCTTTGCTTTTTCCCCCGCTTGCTCAATCGCAATTTTAGCCGATCCTACACGGTTCATTTGCCCAGCACCAACACCAACCGTCATTTCATCCTTTGCAAGAACGATCGCGTTAGATTTCACATGCTTTACAACCTTCCAAGCAAGCTTTAAATCTTTCCATTCTTCTTCAGATGGCTCACGCTTCGTTGGAATTGTTACTTCAACATCATCTAAAGAAAGAGCATCCTCATCCTGAACAAGTAAACCGCCACGTACAGATTGTAATTGTTTTTCCGGCTTAGAGGCTGCTGCAACATCAATTGTTAATAAGCGCAAGTTTTTCTTGCTAGTTAATACGTCTAAAGCTTCTTTACTAAATGATGGTGCAATGACAATTTCTAAGAAAATTTCATGTAGTTTTTGTGCTGTTGCTTCGTCCACTTCACGGTTCAATGCAACGATTCCGCCAAAAATCGATGTTGGGTCAGCTTCATAGCATCGAGTAAATGCTTCAAGAGTAGAAACACCTACGCCAACACCACATGGGTTCATATGCTTAACTGCTACTGCAGCTGGCTCTGTAAACTCACGGACAATTTGCAATGCAGCATCTGCGTCTTTAATATTATTGAAAGAAAGCTCTTTTCCGTGGAGCTGCTCTGCATTTGCGATCGATGCAACTGGTACGAACGGTTTTTGGTAGAATGTAGCCTTTTGATGTGGATTTTCTCCATAACGAAGCGCTTGTTTCTTTTCAAATGTAAATGTAACAGATTCTGGATCCTCTTCACCAATTGTGTTTGTTAGAAATTCAGCAATTAGCGCATCATAAGCTGCTGTATGTCTAAATACCTTTGCAGCTAAACGTTGCTTTTGTGGAAGTGATACTTCACCAGTCGCTTTTAGTTCTTCTAATACTGCCTGATAATCCTGTGGGTCAACAAGAACTGTTACATCCTCATGATTTTTCGCAGCTGAACGAAGCATTGATGGTCCACCGATATCAATGTTTTCAATCGCATCCTGGAACTTAACATCTGGCTTTGAAATCGTTTCTTTGAAAGGATATAGATTAACAACTACTAAATCAATTGTCTCAATGTTATTTTCCTTTAATTGATTCATATGACTAGGATTGTTTCGAACAGCAAGCAAGCCGCCATGAATATTAGGGTGAAGTGTTTTTACACGACCATCCATAATTTCCGGAAAACCTGTTACTTCTGAAATACCAATTACCTTTAACCCATTTTCCTCCAATAATGATTTCGTTCCACCTGTTGAAATGACTTCAACACCTAAATCGATTAATTCTTTAACAAATGGAACAAGATTTTCCTTATTTGAAACACTAACAAGCGCACGTTTAATTGCCATTTCTGTCACCTCTATACTTTATTTTGAAACTAATTTCTGGATTACTTCTGGATATAAGACATGCTCAACCTGATGAACCTTTTCTGCTAACGTTTCTTTTGTATCATCTTCAGCAATTTCAATTGCCTTTTGCGCGATAATTGGACCTGTATCCATTCCTGCATCAACGTAATGAACCGTTACCCCGGTTACTTTGACACCTGCGCTAAGAGCCTGGCCAACCGCATCGATTCCCGGAAAAGCTGGTAAAAGAGAAGGATGAATATTAACGATTTTCCCTCCATATGCCGATAATAAGGTTTGACCGATTAATCTCATATACCCCGCTAATATAACTAAATCAATTTCTCGTTTTTGTAGCTCAGCTAGGATTTCTGCCTCGAACTGTGCTTTTGTATCATAATCTTTTGGATTAAAGCTAAAAACAGGAATTTGTGCATCTTTTGCTCGATTAATTACACCAGCTTGAGGCTTGTCACAAACAACGAGGCCAATTTCTGCTTTGATTTCACCTGTATTAATCCGTTCAACAATCGCTTGAAAATTACTGCCATTCCCTGATGCAAAAACTGCTATCCTTTTCATCGGAGCACTCCTTCGTTAAACGATACACCTGCTCCTTCTGTAACTCGCCCTATAACATATGACTTTTCTCCGTTTGCCTCAAGCTGCCTCATTACATCCTGTACAAGCTCTTCTTTAACAGCAAGAACAAATCCGATTCCCATATTAAACACATTGTACATATCCATACTGCTTAAATTTCCCTTTTCCTTTAGGAAATCAAATATCGTTGGGATTTCCCATGATCCTAAATCAATTTCTACCCCAGTTCCTTCAGGAAGCATTCTTGGAATATTTTCGATAAAGCCGCCACCGGTAATATGAGCCATTCCGTCTACCTTGTAATTTTTAATTACATCAAGTACAGGCTTTACATATAGCCTTGTTGGTGTTAATAGTACCTCACCAAGTGTTTGTGTAAATGGAGGATATATCGTTTGAAGATCTAGCTTTTCATCCTCTAGAAGAATTTTACGAACAAGTGAAAATCCATTGCTATGAATACCGCTTGATGGGAGACCAATCAGTGCATGTCCAGCTTGAATGTCTTCACCTGTTACAATTTCATCCTTTTCAACGACACCAACTGAAAAACCTGCCACATCATATTCATCTTCTTCATACAATCCCGGCATTTCTGCTGTTTCACCGCCAACAAGTGCACAGCCTGATTCTTCACAACCATCGGCAATTCCTTTAACGATTTGTTCGATCTTTTCTGGCTTTGCTTTACCTAATGCCAAATAATCTAAGAAAAATAATGGTTCTGCACCTTGTGCAAGAATATCATTCACACACATTGCAACCGCATCGATACCAATCGTATCATGCTTATCTGCCATAAAAGCTAATTTCAGCTTCGTTCCCACTCCATCTGTACCGGAAACTAAAACTGGCTTTTTATAATTTAATTCGCTTAAATCAAACATTCCCCCGAAGCCACCGAGACCACCCATAACACCGGAACGCAATGTTTTTTGGACATGCTTTTTCATTCTTGATACTGCCTCATAGCCTGCTTCAATATCAACACCAGCTTGTTTATAAATATCGGACATATGTGATTCCTCCTTAGCAATCTTCATTGTTTCTTCTCATAATACATTCGGATAAATGTAAGACAGGAATCGATCACTTCGATTCCTATCTCACTTTTTTCTTATCTTTTAAGAAGGTAAGGTTATTCTTAATTTTTGTGTCTAGCTTTTAGCGACTAGCTCCTCGAGTCATAAGCGATTAGAAATAGAAGGTAACGTACACCTTCAATTCACAATCTCTTTTGCTTGTCGAAGCTGTTCAAGCCGCTTCCGCATTTCTTCTACGCCTTCTCATGCGGAAGTACAGTATCTGGATAGATTTCTGTTGGATAACGTCCTGTAAAACAAGCCAAGCATTGTCCTTTGAATTCACCTTCATACGGTCTGCCGATTCCTTCAAGCAAGCCTTCAACACTTAAAAAGGCGAGACTATCAGCACCAATAAGCTGACGAATTTCTTCAACGGAATGGTTAGATGCAATTAATTCTTCATGTGTTGATGTGTCAATTCCGTAAAAGCATGGATTGGCAATCGGTGGGGAACTAATCCGTACGTGAACCTCTTTCGCGCCTGCCTCACGTAACATCGTAACAATCCGACGACTCGTTGTTCCACGAACAATGGAATCATCCACCATGACAACACGTTTTCCTTCAACAACACCACGAACAGCAGAAAGCTTCATTTTTACACCTTGCTCACGTAACGATTGTGAAGGCTGAATGAACGTCCGTCCTACATAGCGATTTTTAATTAAGCCTAGTTCATAAGGAATACCTGTTAACTCAGCAAAACCAATCGCAGCTGAAATACTAGAATCCGGTACACCTGTTACAACGTCAGCATCCACTTCAGACTCGACAGCTAATCGCTTGCCAAGGTTTTTCCGAGCTGTATGAACATTAATCCCATCAATATTACTATCAGGGCGAGAAAAATAAATATATTCCATGCTACAGATTGAGCGATTGATGTTCATTGAGAATCGTTCGGAACGTATTCCTTCATCATTGATGATTAATAATTCACCAGGCTGAACATCTCTTTCATATCGTGCACCAACTACATCAAATGCACATGTTTCAGAAGCAATGACATAAGCATCACCTAACACACCGATTGATAGTGGACGTAGTCCGTTCGGGTCTAAAGCAACCATCATTTCTGTTTCAGTCATAATTAAGAACGCATATGCACCTTTAATAACCGTTAATGCACTTTTCACAGCTTCCTTCATATCTTTATAGCCACTTCTTCTAATTAAATGAGCAAGCACCTCAGTATCAGAAGTCGTTTGAAAAATACTGCCTTGAGCTTCTAGCTGATGCTTAAGCTGGTTTGCGTTGACAAGGTTTCCGTTATGAGCAAGTGCTAGGCTGCCACTATGTGATTTAAAGTGGAGAGGCTGGACATTTTCATATCCGCCTCCACCAGCAGTAGCATAACGAACATGACCAATCGCGGCTTTACCTGATAATTCATTTAGTTTACCGTTACTAAATACTTCATTAATCAGACCTAATCCCTTCATGCTAGTCAGCTTTTCCCCGTCAGTAGTGACGATACCAGCACCTTCTTGCCCTCTATGTTGTAAACTGTGAAGTCCATAATAAGTAATTTGAGCCGCTTCAGGGTGTCCCCAAATTCCAAAGACTCCACACTCTTCATTTAATCCCTTGATTTCAGCAAGCATGGGATAGCTCCTTTCCATGCATCCTTTAGCTCTTCAACAGATGCATCGATAAGTGATTCTCCGTTTTCATTTTTCACAATTAACGTCCCTGTATTTGTAACTTCTCCGATACATACTGCATCAACTAATTGCTCGAATGCTTGTTGGTTTTCTTTTTTCACTGAAAGAACAAATCGAGTTTGAGATTCACTAAATAATGCTGTTGTTGCATCACCAGAAAGTGTTACTTCTGCTCCTAAACCTTTGCCAGCAAACAATGGTTCTGCTAAAGCAACAGCAACGCCACCCTCTGATACATCATGTGCTGATGCAACTGTGTTAGCACGAATCGCTTTTGAAATTTGTCCTAATACGTTTCTTTCATTCTCTAAATCTAGCTCTGGAGATTTACCAAAGATTTCCCCGTGAAGTAGCTTTTGAAGCTCACTTCCACAAAACTCTTGCTTTGTTTCACCTACTAAGTAGATTAAGTCTCCAGCTTCTTTAAAGTCTTGAGTCGTAATATAATCTGTATCCTCAATTAAGCCAACCATTCCGATAACTGGAGTTGGATAAATAGCTGTACCGTTCGTTTCATTGTAAAGTGATACGTTACCTCCAATAACTGGAGTTTCTAATACACGGCAAGCTTCACTAATACCGTCTGCAGCTTTTTCAATTTGCCAGAAGATTTCTGGTTTTTCCGGATTACCGAAGTTTAAATTATCTGTAATCGCTAATGGTGATCCACCAGAGCAAACGATGTTACGTGCTGCCTCTGCTACAGCAATTTTCCCGCCAACTTCAGGGTCTAAATAAAGGTAGCGAGAGTTACAATCTGTTGTCATCGCTAAAGCCTTTTTCGTATCACGAATTCGCACAACTGCTGCGTCAGAACCAGGTGCTACAACCGTGTTCGTACGAACCATATAATCATATTGATCATAAACCCACTCTTTACTTGCGATTGTCGGTTGCTTTAATAGATTGATAAGTGTTTCTTTATAGTTATCTACCTTAAGCGGTGCAACATCCATTGCTTGGAACTCTTTATAGTATGCAGGTACAGCTGATGGCTTATGATAAACAGGTGCTTCCTCTGCAAGAGCATCAACAGGAAGCTCACAAACTACTTCACCCTTATGGAAAAGACGTAGCATTTTATCATCTGTTACTTTCCCAACCGCTACCGCTTCTAAATCATACTTTTTAAATAAATCAATGATTTCTTGCTCTCTACCACGCTCTACTACAAGTAGCATTCTTTCTTGTGATTCAGAAAGCATCATTTCGTATGGAGTCATACCTGTTTCACGTTGTGGAATTAAATCAAGATTCATTTCCATGCCAGATCCAGCTTTACTTGCCATTTCTGCAGAAGAACTTGTTAATCCAGCTGCCCCCATATCTTGAATACCAACTAAAGCATCACATTTTACCACTTCAAGACAAGCTTCAAGCAATAGCTTTTCCATAAACGGATCTCCAACCTGAACCGCTGGACGATTTTCACCAGAATCCTCTGTTAATTCCTCAGATGCAAAGGTTGCCCCATGAATTCCATCGCGGCCTGTTTTAGCGCCGACATACATAACCGTATTGCCAACACCTTTTGCTTGACCCTTCTTAATATCTTCATGATTAATTAGCCCCACACACATTGCGTTAACGAGTGGATTTCCTTCATATGAATCTTCAAATTGAATTTCTCCACCTACCGTCGGGATTCCGATACAGTTACCATAACCGGCAATTCCAGCAACAACCTCTTCAAATAAATATTTCACACGTGGCGTTTTTAGCTCACCAAAGCGTAGTGAGTTTAAAATTGCAATTGGTCTTGCTCCCATTGAAAATACGTCACGAATAATTCCACCTACACCAGTTGCAGCACCTTGATATGGCTCAATTGCTGATGGATGGTTATGACTTTCAATTTTGAAAACAACCGCTTGGTTATCTCCAATATCAACAATCCCAGCCCCTTCACCAGGACCTTGTAATACCTTTTCGCCTGTTACTGGGAATTTCTTTAAGATAGGCTTTGAATTTTTATAGCTGCAATGCTCAGACCACATAACAGAAAAAATACCAATTTCCGTATAGTTCGGAAGGCGCCCAATGATTTTTTCTATAAGGGCAAACTCGTCATCACTTACACCCATTTGTCTATAGATTTTTTCATCTTTAATCATCTGGTTCGTCGGTTCAAGCAGTAGTGACATGAGATTCCCTCCAGTTTTTTACGATTGATTGAAATAATTTTAATCCGTCAGCACTTCCAAGCAATGAATCAACAGCACGCTCAGGATGTGGCATCATCCCTAATACATTTCCGCGTTCATTTGTAATTCCTGCAATATCCTCTAGGCTGCCATTTGGATTTTCTTCGTACGTAAACACGATTTGATTGTTTTCTTTAAGCGTTTGAAGTGTTTCTTCATCACAATAATAATTCCCTTCACCGTGCGCAATTGGGACAGAAATTACTTCGTTTTTTTCATAAGCTGAAGTAAAGGCTGTTTCATTGTTTGCAACAACTAAGTTAACTGGACGGCACATAAATTTTAAATTTTCATTTCGTTTCATAGCACCTGGTAATAATCCAGCCTCTAATAAAATCTGGAATCCATTACATACACCAAGAACAGGTTTACCCGCTTCAGCAGCTTTAATCACTTCTTGCATCACATTTGAAAAACGTGCAATCGCGCCAGAGCGTAAGTAATCACCATAAGAGAAGCCCCCTGGTAATAAAATACCGTCAAAGCGACTTAAATCAGTCTCATCATGCCAAACGTACTCAACCTCTTCACCGAGCTCATCTTTAATGGCATGATACATATCTACATCACAGTTCGATCCTGGGAAAACGATCACAGCGAATTTCACTTTGTGACTACCTCCTGTACCTCATATCTATAATCTTCAATAACTGTATTGGCAAGCAGCTTTTCACACATTTCACGAACAGCCTCATCTAAATCGCGGTCTGATTTTTCGATTGTTAACTCCATATATTTCCCAATGCGGACATCCTGAACTTCGTTATACGCCATACTGTGTAGTGCGCTTTTTACTGCGCTCCCTTGTGGATCTAATACACTTTCTCTTAACGTGACATAAACTTTTACTTTGTACATTCCTTTTGTCCTCCTAGTCTAGTTAAAATCACTTCATATGCATCTGTTAAACTACCAATACCTCTGCGGAAAACATCCTTATCAAACTTCTCATTTGTATGAATATCCCATAAACGACAAGTGTCAGGTGATACCTCATCCGCTAATATGATATTGCCTTCATCTGTTAAACCAAATTCAAGTTTAAAATCGATTAAGCGAACATCACATGAAAGAAAATGTGCTTTAAGTACTTCATTTACTTGTCTTGCTAATGCTTTAAGCGTACTTACTTGGTCCTTTGTCGCAATTTGCAATAACGCGATATGGTCTTCTGTAATAAGCGGGTCACCAAGCGCATCATCTTTATAATAAAATTCAACAAGTGGTTCCTTTATTTCTGTTCCTTCTTCAATTCCAATTCGTTTAGAAAGACTTCCAGCAACGACATTTCTGACAACTACTTCTAACGGAATAATCGTTACCTTCTTTACGAGCTGCTCTGTTTCAGAAAGTCGTTTAACAAAATGATTTTCGATTCCATTTGCTGTTAGCTTCTCAAAGATTAATGTTGAAATCTCGTTGTTTAATCGACCCTTACCAGTAATCTCTTCCTTCTTCTCACCATTAAAGGCCGTTGCGGAATCTTTATAAGCTACAAATAGTAAATTTGGGTCATTTGTTTTATAAATTCGTTTGGCTTTACCTTCATATAATTGTTCAAGCTTTTCTATGCTCAACTGTAAGCCCTCCTGACAGAATATTGGGAATATTAAAGATATTCTTTGTCACATTTTCTAACCACATTTTTTGTTCATAGATTAGCAAGGGGTTTTAAACATTTAAAACCCCTTCCCTTTATTTTTTTACAAACCTAATCGTTCAAAGATTGTGTCGACACCTTTTAAGTGATAATTGTAGTCGAAGCAATCCTCAATTGTTTCAGGTGACAGACGTGAAGTGATTTTTTCTTCTGCCTCAATGAGACCACGGAATGGTACTTGTTTTTCCCATGCTTCCATCGCTTTTGGCTGAACAAGGTCATATGCTTCTTCTCTTGTCATACCAGTATCAATAAGCGCTAATAACACACGTTGAGAATAGATTAATCCTTGTGTACGGTCCATATTACGCTTCATGTTTTCAGGGAAGACCGTTAGATTTTTCACAATGTTTCCAAAGCGATTTAACATATAATTTAATGCAATTGTTGCATCTGGTAAGATAATTCGTTCAGCTGAAGAATGAGAAATATCTCTTTCATGCCAAAGTGAAACATTTTCATATGCTGTCATCATATAACCACGAATAACACGAGCAAGTCCTGTCATATTTTCAGAGCCGATTGGATTACGTTTATGTGGCATTGCTGACGATCCTTTTTGACCTTTAGCGAAGGATTCCTCCACTTCTCTAGTTTCACTTTTTTGTAGTCCGCGAATTTCCGTTGCAAATTTTTCAATCGATGTTGCGACAAGTGCAATCGCAGCCATGTAATTTGCATGACGATCACGTTGTAGTGTCTGTGTTGAAATTGGCGCTGGCTTAGTTCCTAATTTTTCACAAACATACTTTTCAACAAAAGGGTCGATGTTTGCATATGTTCCAACTGCCCCAGAGATTTTTCCGTACTCTACTCCAGAAGCAGCCTGCTTGAAACGCTCTAGATTACGCTTCATTTCCTCATACCATAAAGCAAGCTTTAATCCGAACGTAGTCGGCTCTGCATGGACACCATGTGTACGCCCCATCATTACTGTATACTTATGCTCTTGAGCCTTTTCTTTTAAAATTTGAATAAAGTTCTCGATATCTTTTAATAAGATGTCATTCGCTTGTTTAAGTAAATAAGATAATGCAGTATCAACAACATCTGTTGAAGTTAGCCCATAATGAACCCATTTACGCTCTTCACCAAGTGTTTCAGATACTGCGCGAGTAAAGGCAACAACATCGTGGCGAGTTTCTAATTCAATTTCATTAATTCTGTTGATATCAAATGTTGCATTTTTTCGAAGAAGTGCAACATCTTCCTTAGGAATTACACCTAGCTCCGCCCATGCTTCACATGCTAAAATTTCAACCTCTAGCCATGCTTTAAACTTATTTTCTTCCGTCCAAATTGCGCCCATTTCTGGTCTTGTATAACGTTCTATCATTCCTTATTTCCTCCGTTCTCTTTTTGACCCCATATTTTGTTTATCATTTCTATATCTTGCTCAATATTGTTACTAAATAGATTTAAATGGCCCATTTTTCGTTTGGTTACCGGCTCTTTTTTACCATATAGGTGCAGCTTCCCATATGTTAAGAGTGAGAGATTGTCATTAACAACCTCTAAATCTTCGCCAAGAATATTAACCATCAATCCACTTTGCAATAATGTCGTTTGTCCTAATGGTAAATTACAAACTGCTCGAACATGCTGTTCAAATTGGTCCGTTTCACAAAAATCAATCGTATAATGGCCTGAATTGTGTGGTCGTGGAGCTAATTCATTAATAAAAACTTCTCCAGCTTTAGTTAAAAACATTTCAACAGCAAGTGTTCCAACTAGCTCGAAATGATTTGCAAGCTTAACAGCTAATTCCTCAGCCTTTACCTCTATATCTTTACTTATCCGTGCTGGAACGATACTTTGATAAAGAATATTATCTTTATGGATATTTTCAGCAACTGGAAACGTCTTTGTTTCACCATTTACAGATCTAGTAACAATAACTGAGATTTCCTTATCAAATGGAACCCACTTTTCTAAAATACAAGTACCATTTGTTAAAAGCCTCTTCGCTTCTTCAAAATCACTTTCTTGGCGCATTACGAATTGACCCTTACCATCGTACCCGCCTCTACATGTTTTTAACACAGACGGTACACCTAGAACATTAACAGCAGCTTGTAGCTCCTCCTCAGTTCGAACTATCCGATACGGTGCAACCTCACATCCAGCTTGGACGATTGCTTCCTTTTCCGTTTCACGATCTTGCGTTAAAAGTAAAAGTGAGCTTTTTTGGGGAAGGTTTGCCTGCTCCTCTAACCAAAGAAGCGCATCATAATCGATATTCTCAAATTCATATGTGATAACATCGCTAACTTCAGCTAGTTTTTTTATCGCCTCTATATCATCATAGCTTGCAGTAATTTCAATATCGGCAAGCTGACCACATGGGCAATTTTCCGTAGGATCCAAAACAGCAATTTTATATCCAAGCTGCCTAGCTGCAATTGCCATCATTCGCCCAAGCTGACCTCCACCGATAATTCCTATTGTACCACCTGGCAAGATTGTTTTATTATCCAAGTTCATCACTGCTCTCTAAAACTTTTAATCTTAATTCTTCTCTTCTCGAATCTAAGCTTTCTGCTAATGCATCATTCTGAATTGATAAAATTTCTGCAGCTAATAAACCAGCATTTGTTGCCCCAGCCTTCCCAATCGCAACAGTAGCAACTGGAACTCCTCCTGGCATTTGAACAATAGATAATAGAGAATCCATTCCATTTAGTGCTTTAGATTGTACAGGGACACCAATAACTGGTAGTGTCGTTTTTGCTGCGACCATACCAGGTAAATGAGCTGCACCACCTGCACCTGCAATAATAACTTTTAAACCTCTATTTCTAGCACTCTCTGCATATTCAAACATATAATCTGGCGTTCGGTGAGCAGATACTACCTTTTTTTCATAAGGAACACAAAGTTCATCTAGTATTTCACATACATGCTTCATCGTTTCCCAGTCTGAAGTACTCCCCATTATCACTCCAACTTGTGGATTCATCTTTTCCCCACCTTTATTCTTTATCTAAACAGAAAAAGACTCGATATACACCTTTCTCATATATAGAGAAAGGACAGTATACCGAGTCCGGAATCCAAATAATCATATGATCCGATTCGTTTATACGTTCACTTTCCCTCATAGTCCGACAATTTACGGTTATCGGGTAGAAACTTCTGGGCCATATTCCCAATTATATATGAGGTTGATTTACAAGTTTATCTTAACAATGTAGACGTTCTATGTCAATGTTAAAATCGAACGATTTATTTTAATGTAATGTTAATGTTCGGATTTTACAGCAATTTACCTTCGAAAACGATTTTTCTACCACAAGGCACTGCTTCAACGACATTATTTATCATTTCTTCTTTGAAAATTGGTTGTTCCATTCTTCTCACAGGAAAATAGCCTTCCCGTTTCATTCTATCTAAACATTCATCAATTGTCTCATTCTCTTCAACAACAAACTTTTGCTTTTTTGGCTTAGTTGTCATGCTTTAATTTCCCCTTTCGAACAGCCTTCACCCAAAATCCACCATGAATTGTCTTAGGCTCATATGCAATAATAAATGCCTTTGGATCAAGCTCCTTTATATTTTGATAGAGCTTTAACTCATACTTCCTTGGAGTTAATATTTGCATCGCTAAACGATTCCCCTCTAATCCACTTGCCATCCAATTTGTAACCCCATACCCCTTATCTCGTAATAACTTTGGTAAGTCCTTTTCACTCTCTGTACTTATAACATTAACTGTAATATATCCAAGCGCTAATTTTTCTTCGATTTTCATTCCAACAATAACACCGATACCATACCCTACTGCATATGCAATTAAGTTTTGTATTTCATTTAGATTATCTAAAACTAACCCAAGACCGACGACATAAATTACTACTTCAAACATGCTAATAAAAGCAGCCAAATACCGTTGACCCTTTAATGTTAATATCATTCTGATTGTAAAGAACGAAACATATACAATATTTATAATTAAAATGATGAGAACCATTGTGATGCTGTTTTGAAGCACAAAATTCCTCCTCATATTATTCCCGTAAAGTAAATTAGGTTTTATTTTACTAAAATTTTTTAATCGTTACAATGGGGGAGATAAAATTCTTTTCAAAGAAGTATAATATGCATAATTATTATTAGAATAGCCGTAAAACAATTACATATTCAAA
>NZ_CADEPK010000286.1 GCF_902829255.1 Metabacillus niabensis
ATTCTAACTCAACGTATAAAGTTCGTCAATATCGCAAAAATGGTAAATAGCAATGTAAGCGTTTCGATTTAGTTCTTACATTATTTTAACTTGAGATGTTTGTTTTCCCATCTCCTTCTAGTGTTTAAGTTAATATGTATGCTATTAATTGATTTCATATTCAAATCAGATTTTGTCGAAGAATGAATGAAAAAAAGGTCATTTGTCCTAAACCATTCGATCTAGATACTTTTTGAAACTTCTGTGAACTCATTATTCTCATTATGTTCATTTGTATAATTGCTAATGCAAAAAGTATAAGCAAAATCTCTTCCATTTTTTATGATGATAAGTTGTTTAAAAGGCTATCTCAAAGTCAAAATGAACAGGAGTTTTTTGAGATAGCCCGAGAAATTAATCATATTCGTTTTTTCTCCATCTTAAAAATGTAAAAAAACAAATTACTGATGAGATGATTGAGATTGTACTAAAGGTATAAATGCGCTCATATTCTTCACCAAAAAATGATTCAACTGTCATTTGAAGCATAACAATGTTTACGATAAGGGTAAGAAAAATAATGATCCAATATCCTTTTTTACTCATGACGCGTTTGTCTCCCAACTGCATAAATGATTCCATCCTCTACTTCAAGTTGAATAAGAGGTAGCTCACGTTGTGGTGGGCCTGCCATCGGGTGACCTGTTTCAACATTAAAGTAGCCTTTATGACATGGACAAAGAAGGACAGACTCCTCTTTTTCATAAAAAACCGGACATTGTAAGTGAGTACATTTATTATTATACGCTTTTAGCTCCTCTTTCTTCGTACGAATTAATATGGCTGGTTCATCATCAGTTGGGTAAGTGAAGTTAAAAGCACTATCCTTAGGTATATCTGCAAGCTTTGCTATCTCAACTCTATGCTTTGCTTCTTTTTTATTAGTAAGAGCTAATCCAGTGAAAGGTAATGTTGCAAGACCAAGGGTAATTGATGCGCCAACAGCAGACTTTAAAAAGGCGCGTCTATTAAATTTAAGATCCTCAGCCCGATTTAAATTGTCGACCAAATTGATCATATCACTATTTGTATCATGGCGGTTTTTTTTTTGATATCGGTTATTGGACATTTTCTTCTCCCCTTTTTAATCTGTATATACACCAAAGAATTCAGGGACATAATCCCACTTATTCCCTTCTTGTGGTTTTTTTCCTTCTACTAAATTCATTTGTGATCTTTTTCTGCGTAATTGCTGCATTTCGTCAAAATCGATAAACCGAATGGCTTCACTTGGGCAAACAGATGCACACATTGGGGCAATATCATATTTTGAGCGGTCATAACACATATCACATTTATACATTTTGTTTTCTTCAAAATCGAATTTTGGTATGCCAAATGGACAGCCGAATGTACAATTTCTACATCCAATACATTTTTCTTCCATGGCAGAAAGGACGACACCCTCCTCGGTTATTTGAATCGCATTTGCTGGACAAACACGTGCACATGCTGGGTCTTTACATTGCATACAGAGCATTGGGTATGTTTGTCTGTTTTCGGTGAAATCGACATATTCTACATAATTACGTTCTTTTGCATCATGGTCGCCGCATTCTCGACAGGCAGCTTGACATGCTCGACAACCAATACATCTTTCAAATTCTAAATACATTATCTTATTCAATGATAGGCACCTCTTTCTGTAGTCAATCGTTCATCTTTTCCATCTTTAATGAACAAACCTTAAACTCTGGCATTCTTGAATATGGATCTAGATGGTCACTTGTTAATTGGTTCACAGCTAATTCTTCACCCCAATGATAAGGGACAAAGACTGTATCTTTACGGATTGCTTTTGTTATCATTGTTTTAACAATCATTTCGGAACGAGGAGTAGATAGACGTACCATATCACCATCCTGTAATTGATATTGGCATGCTAATGCAGGGTGCATTTCTGCAAAAGGTTCAGGACATTGTTCCATTAAGAAGGAAACACGTCTCGTCTGGTTACCTGATAAATAATGAAAGACAACTCGACCTGTCGTTAAGAAAAGCGGAAACTCCTCTGTAGGTGTTTCTCCTGGTTCTTGCCAATCAACACACGCAAGATTCGCTTTTCCGTCAGGATGCCCGAATCTCTCACGAAACATTGTTGGTGTACCTGGGTGATCCTCTGATGGGCATGGCCAAAAGACGCCATCCTCTTTATCAATTCGATCCCACGTTATTCCATAATAATCTGCTTTTCCCCCTTTTGATGCGATACGCAATTCTTCAAATATTTCTTTTGGATTGTTATATAAAAAAAACTGACCGCGACCCATACGTTTTGCTATTAAACTTAAAATCTCCCAATCTGGTTTAGACTGTCCAAGAGGGTCCCTCACTTTACGAATATGAATAACACGCCCTTCTAAATTTGTTGTTGTTCCTTCATCCTCAGCCCAAGTTGTTGTTGGGAGTACGACATCTGCAAATTGAGCTGTTTCAGAAAGGAAAAAGTCACTTACAACTAGAAAGTCTAGCTTTCTTAACCCATTCCATATATGCTCTAAATTAGGTGCAGAGACTGCGGGGTTACTGCAAATGACGTGCATTCCCCGAATATTGCCTTTCTCTATTTCGTCAAACATTTCGTAGGCGGATACCCCTGGCTTAGGCATTTCATTAGGATCAATCCCCCAAACACTTGAAACATACTCAACTGCTTTACGGTCTGTTAATTTTCGATAGCCAGGTAGCAGGTCTGCTTTTTGTCCGTGTTCACGCCCCCCTTGCCCGTTGCCTTGTCCTGTAAATGTAGCAACACCCGAAGCAAATTTTCCGATCTGACCGCGGATAAGTGCCATTGTAGTATAAAGTGCTACATTATCAACACCTTTTGATTGCTGTTCAACGCCACGAGCAAACATAACAACAGAGCGTGGTGACATTCCATAAATATGGGCAGCTTTAATTAATTTATTTATTGCAACACCGGTTATTTTAGATGTAAGCTCCGGTGTGAATTTTTCAACATTTTTCTTTAAGTCTTCAAAATTATTGCAACGTTTTGTTACATACTCTTCATCAACATAGCCTTCTTTAATAAGAATGTGTAGCATTCCATTCGCTAATGCTGAATCTGTTCCTGGCTTTAAATCTAAATGTACATCTGCGACACGAGCTGTTGCCGTTTCACGTGGATCTGCAACGATTAATTTTGCTCCTTTATCCTTTGCCTTCCATAACCATTGAATACTTGTTGGATGACATTCTGCTGTATTTGAACCAGCGATGAAGAAGCAATCTGTATGTTCTAATTCAGGCCAAGGCAATGTTGAACCCCGATCAATCCCTAACGTTCTTTGAAAACCACCTGCAGCAGAACTCATACAAAAACGACCGTTGTAATCAATAAACCTTGTTCTTAATGCGACACGTGCATATTTGCCG
>NZ_CADEPK010000287.1 GCF_902829255.1 Metabacillus niabensis
GCCAAAGACTGAAAGTGCGTCATTACCACTTTCATGTTGGATTTTTTTGAAATTCTCTTCGATGACATCTAGTGCCTCTTCCCATGAGGCTTTAATAAATTTTCCATTCTTTTTAATTAATGGAGTAAGAATCCGATCGTCGTGTTCAACCGTTTGATATGCTGTAACACCTTTTGGACACATTTTTCCATTGGTAACAGGCCAATCATATCTTGGCTCAACTCCGACGACTTTTCCGGTTTTTTCATTAACTCGTATATGCATTCCACATTGCATCCCACAATAGCAACAATGTGTTGTAACTAATCGTTCACCTGGTTTATGAAGATTTTTAATCCCTTCTTTAACAAAATATTGGCTCATTTTCTTTCTCCTCCATCATTATTTTTAAGCTGTTGCTTAACATGTTCCGGAAGTCCGTAATAATCAACAGATCTCGGTTTACCGAAGCCAGTCATATGCATACCATTCATCGTTAAAATAGGATTTGTTTCATCTTGAATCGGTTGTTCCATATTTAACTGCTTCATAACGCGAATTTTTCTCCTGCATGCTAGGCAATAGTCTGATAAGTAAGTTCCATCCTCGAACTGTAAATCAAATTGTTGAACAGCAAGTATTGCTTGAACATCTTCTATTTGATCATCAGAGCTATATGCCGCACCGCAAGAATGACATGGTCTTGTATCAACCTTTACATGCTCCTGGTAATTCATAGGTACTGCAGTTGCCAACGGACGAATCGGTAAATGAAATAATTTTCCGAATGGGAAATAAATTAGCATGATAACAACTGTAACTTGATGGAAAAGTGTTAAATAATGGTGCATCCATCCATCTAACAGCACATATGAAACAGTTAAAGCTAACCCACTTACAGTAACCGCTAATAAAAGAAACAATGGAAATAAGTCAAATTCCGCTCTCTGTGTCACCTTTACATCATTGGAAACAATTCTTCTAAATAAAGCCATAGAAACACCGATTAATACCATGAGAGCTGTAATATTTAAGCCGTTATAGATTAATTCTGCGATGATTCCATGTGCAGCCATTTCAATCGTTTTAACCCCCATTACAACAATCACATATGTATCTGGATCGACTAATTCAAAATGCATCCATCCAAATGTTAGCCCGAATGTAATGGCAAATGAGCCAATACAGCCCCATGCAATAAGAAAATGAGTAATTCCTCTGTAAATGCCACGCTTAAATATGAATTTTTGTAAGAAGATGTTTTCAAAAGCTGTTTTTAAAATAGACTGGATATTTCGTTTTGCTCTTTTTTTCGACTTAAGATTTTTCATGCTCCTTTTTACAACCTGTCTTGTTGCAGGTCGAATTAGCCAAGCGCACATCCGAATTGTTAGTCCTATTGCAAATATTAATGATGAAATGAAGTAGCCTAATAAGGCCATATCGAAATGTAATAGCTTTTCTGTCCCTATCCAAACTGTAAAAAATAAAAATAAAATAACAAAAAAGGAATACTTACTTGTTTTAGAATAAAATGTTCGTTCAAATCCTTTCAAAATATTCTCCTCCATTTTTAAATCTAACTGGTAACTTCATAAGTAAACATGCTCATGTAACGATTGCATTCTTAACTTTTTTCATTCTAAGGGAATGACTTAAAGGAGACTGTGAAAAATATCACAGAGCTATTCGGCAATTATAGTCAAAATAGAAAAAGATAAGAAATTTATTTGAACGATTGTTTAATAGATGATTTAAATTTGCAGTGCTTCTTTGCATTCGTTGTATTTTTATATGCTCAAGGACAATATCAATCTATACTTTTTTAATGAGGTGTTTAATATGATAAACGGTTCTGCGATTTCGATAACAAGTGGAAAAGGAGGTGTCGGTAAATCAACGGTTTCTGTCAATTTAGCAATTGCTCTTGCGAATATGGGGAAAACAGTTGCTTTGATTGATTTGGATATTTATGGGTTTAGTATTCCGAAGATGATGAAGATCATAAATCGACCGAAAACAATCAATGGGAAAATCATTCCGCTCGAATCACATGGAGTAAAAATCATGTCAATGGGATTTCTCATAAAAAATAACGAGCCAGTTGTATGGCGTGGTCCTATGTTAGGTAAAATGGTTGAGCATTTTTCATACGATGTGATGTGGGGTGATTTAGACTACGTATTATTTGATATGCCACCTGGTACTGGAGATGTCGCTTTAGATTTGCACCATCTCATTCCACAAAGCAAAGAAATCATCATCACAACCCCTCAGGAAACTGCTTCACATGTCGCAGAGAGAGCAGGTGTGATGGCGAAAAAAGCTAATCATGAAATTATTGGAGTTGTTGAAAATATGGCATATTTTAAGCCTAATGACAGCGAAAGACACTATTTTATATTTGGCCAAGGTGGTGGGCAAAAGTTGGCTGACAAGCTCCAAGTTAATTTGCTAAGTCAACTTCCAATTGAAGAGGTGAATATAAATACGGAAACACCTAGCATTTATCAAGAAGGAACATTATTGTATTCCTCCTTTCAAATGTTAGCAAAGCAAGTTGATGAGATCATTAAATATCAGTAATGAAAAGACTCGTATTCATATGTCTTCAAAATGAGAAGAATGAATTCGAGTCTTTTAACTAAAAAACTAGGAGTAATACAGATAAAAAGATAACTGAATTTATAATTTCTAAAATACCAACTTGCATAATTGTTGGTTTACGTCCAACAAGTAAAAAAGCTCGAATTGTACTTGGAATATACGCGAGAATAATTTGTTTTTCTTCTACTAGTAAAAAAATTCCTACTATTAAAAGAAGATGATAGCACCAAGAATAATAATGGAATCGTCTGTTTTTCTTTTCCCTAATCATCGTTTTCACATAAAAGGTACTTCCTAGAAAAAATAAAAATGATAACAAGGCAATGAAAAATGCCTCTTTATTAAAGTACCCTGTTCCTAAATAAAAACTTGCTATCCCACCAATGCAGAAAACACAGATTGCAATTACATCATTTACAAATGCCCTTTCTTTCTTTTTCTTTTCAAAATAAATATTAATGAAGAAAAAGGGAACCATAGCTAAACCAAACAAAAGCATTTGCCATTTGAAAATGAGAACAAAAACTAAGAAAACAAGAGCAAATCCTAAATAAATACTCGACCATTTAAAGTAATACTCTTTTTTCTTTCCCTTTACATACATTAGGATCGGATATGTTGCTAAATACAGACTTAGCCACCCTATAAATAAAGGAATGTGTAAGAATGAAAATCCCCCTGCATCGCTCCCTAAAATAAAGGGAATGATTAACATTGCCCATGCACCGTGTTGTTTTGGAAGTAATAATTTCATTTTCTTTAATCACCAGCTTATAAATTTACTATAAAACTATCTTATCGTAGCGATAGAATCAAAAATGTGATGAACCTCACGATCTGTTTTGTTGAAGTGAAGAGATAAGGATTTTGAGTTGATATAATTGGAAAACATACAACTAACTAGCTAAGTATTGTAGACTCCAAGATGGATAATTAATGTGACTCTAACATAAATTTTTTGATAAGCAACAATACCGGTCTTATTGAAGAAAGAACTAGAAAACCCATTTAGAGACTTACTCCAAATGGGTACAAAGTATTTTCCTTCTTATTTACTCGTAATAAAATGCCCTTCCTTAGATGTCAAATGTGTATTTGCAGTTAATTTATTTACTGCGCTAAACAACGCTTTTACAGATGAAGTCATGATGTCAACATCTATACCACAGCCCCAAAAGACTTTTCCATTGTCATCTGTAATGCCGACATATGAGACCGCATTTGACTCTGAGCCTAGCTCTTGTGCATGCTCTTTGTATACAAGATTATGATAGTTCACTCCTAGCTTCGTACGAAGGGCATTGCTAATTGCATCTAATCTACCATTACCTTCACCGTTTAATTCCTGTTCTTCTTCGTTAATTTTGACGGTAACTACTGTTTGATAATCGTCGTGCTTTGTAAAATGATAATTGACAAACTCGATTGGTTTAGAAAGATTCACAAATTCATTTAAGAAAATTTGATGGATTTCTTCTGGCATTAGCTCTTTATTTTGGCGATCTGAGACATTTTTTACTGTGTAACCAAACTCTTCACGCATTTCTTTTGGTAAATCAAGTCCAAATTGCTGCTCGAGTAAATAGCCGATACCACCTTTTCCTGATTGGCTATTAATACGGATTACATCACCTTCATACTCTCTTCCTATATCCTTTGGATCAATCATTAAGTAAGGAACTGTCCAATGCTTACAATCATTTTCCTCACGCCATTTCATACCTTTTGCAATCGCGTCTTGATGGGAACCTGAGAAAGCGGCAAATACTAGTTTTCCACCATATGGTTGTCTGTCATCTACCTTCATCTTTGTCATACGTTCATACACTTCAATTATCTCAAGAATATTTTCAAAATTCAGCTTTGGATCAACACCATGTGAATACATATTTAAAGCAAGTGTAACAATATCAACATTCCCTGTTCTTTCACCATTTCCAAACAAAGTACCTTCGATTCGTTGTCCTCCAGCAAGAATTCCAAGCTCTGCATCTGCAACACCACTTCCTCTGTCATTATGAGGATGTAAAGATAAAATGACATTTTCCCGATAGTTTAAATGGTCACTCATATACTCGATTTGACTTGCATAAACGTGAGGCATTGAAAGCTCGACAGTTGCAGGTAAATTAATAATCACTTTATTGTCAGCTGTTGGCTTCCATACATCTAAAACACTGTTGCAAATTTCTAAAGCAAATTCTAGTTCAGTACCTGTAAAACTTTCCGGAGAATATTGAAATTGGAAATTCCCTTCTGTTTCTGCCGCGTATTTTTCTAAAAGCTTCGCACCAGAAACGGCAATTTCAATGATTTCTTCTTTTGATTTTTTAAATACTTGTTCTCTCTGTGCAACTGAAGTTGAATTGTATAAATGTACAACTGCCTTTTTTGCACCTTTTAATGATTCAAACGTTTTCTTAATAATATGGTCTCTTGATTGTGTTAGGACCTGAATTGTCACATCGTCTGGAATAAGGTCTTTTTCAATTAATGTCCGCAAAAATGTATATTCGGTTTCAGAAGCTGCAGGAAAACCTACCTCTATCTCTTTGAAGCCGATTTTTACAAGTAATTGAAAGTATTCAAGCTTTTCTTCAAGAGTCATCGGAACGACTAACGCCTGATTACCGTCACGTAGGTCAACGCTACACCAAATTGGTGCTTCTGTAATATACTCTTTTTCAGTCCATTTTAAGCTTTTAACTGGAGGCATAAAATATCCTCTTGTATACTTTTCAACATTTTTCATTTTTTTAAGACACCCTTTCAAATTCGAATTGATTGATCATTGATTATTCATATATTTAAGGGGCAAATACACCCAAAAAGAACTAAAATAAACGCAAAAAAGCCTTTCATCTCCATTTCTAGAGACGAAAGGCTGTTATCAGCTTACGCGGTACCACTCTAATTCACACCTTGTGATGTGCACTTTGGTAGATACAATCGTACAAATACTATGTATCCTCCTAATATAACGGTTAGGCACCGTCTCCACCTACTCTAATAAATATTTCAGCGAGCTACTTCAAGGTGAGTTCAGATTTTTCTCACGACTGTTTTCCACCAACCAACAGCTCTCTGTGCGTTAAAAAAATCTTACTAGTCCTTTTCAATGTATTTAAATATTTAGAATATTATATCAAGTGAATCATCTGTTTACAAGTGAATATTCAGGAATTCTTTTTGATCGTATTGGCAATCCGTCTTATATCTATGAATGTAGTTTTGCTTAATTAGTTATATTGTATCTTAACATAGGAAAAAAAGGAACGAAATATTCAAAATTAATTTAATATTTTTGCTAATATTATGATTTAAAAAGCAAAAAACCGTCAAACACTGTTGACGGTTTTATACCTTCTCCCTATTCGATCTTTTTCGGTTCGGGGTAAACAATCCCGAAAGTATCGACGATGATGTCTTTAATTTTTTGTTCTTTTAATGGCTTCTCACCATCTCTCTCAACTGATACTATTTCGTCCACAACATCCATACCTTCAATTACTTTACCAAATCCGGCATATTCACCATCTAAATGTGGTGCATCAGCAACCATAATAAAAAATTGGGAACCAGCTGAATCAGGTGCTTCTGAACGAGCAATTGAAATAACGCCGCGTTCATGTTTTAAATTATTTTCATAACCATTTGAACTAAATTCACCTTTTATTTGATAATCAGGTCCTCCCGTCCCATCTCCATTCGGATCTCCGCCTTGAATCATGAAGTCAGGAACGACTCTGTGAAATGTTAAACCATTATAAAAACCTGAATTTGCAAGGGAAATAAAATTATTTACCGTATTTGGAGCAATTGCTGGGTATAATTCAACCTTTATTATCTTATTATTTTCCATCGTAATCGTTGCAACGGGGTTTTTCTCAATAACCTGCTCTTCCTTTTTTTGCGTAGAACTACTTGTTGTCTTATCTTCTGTAATGCTCGTCCCACAACCTGCAACTAGGAATAGGATGAATCCCACAAGTAAAGCAAGACTTACTTTCGAAAATTGCTTCATCATAAAACTTCCTTTCTCAATCTAACAATCTATACAAGCATTTTACGATTATCATTCATTTCGTTCAAGTAGTAGGTGTGTTTAGAGACGAATTTATAGGGAAAACCATATTTCAATGATCGTTTTATCATTCGAGATTTTGTTTATGTTGAACCAATTCTTCCATAAAGGTAGAAAGACTTTGTTCGTTCATCCATCCTGTGCCCCATACATCTTCATTGCGAATTAAAGTTGCGAAAAACCAAATTTTTCTTATCATAACAAATTGATCCAATAGTTGAAAATTTATGCTATTAAGGAAATATTGGTCTTTGTAACCACTTAGAAAGGCCTTTTCACATTCTTTTGCAGTATGAGGGTAATTTGAGCGCAAATTCCAAACAAATACCGAGAGATCATAGGCTCGATAACCGTAACTACAACAATCAAAATCAAATATTTCCAACTTTCCTTGATCAATATGCATATTAAAATTATGAAAATCTCCATGGCAAAAACCATAATCTAGGTCAGAAGTGGCAATTTGACCTTTTAATTCTTCTACAAACATCTGGAGAAAGTCGATTAG
The DNA here is from genome assembly GCF_902829255.1 of Metabacillus niabensis. Classification (GTDB taxonomy): domain Bacteria; phylum Bacillota; class Bacilli; order Bacillales; family Bacillaceae; genus Metabacillus; species Metabacillus niabensis. The sequence continues at coordinate 7,179 of NZ_CADEPK010000287.1, forward strand.
CTTAGGTTTTATAAGGTTTATTTGTACATTGTTTTTAATAATTTCGAATGGCTGTTCTAATAAATAATCGAGGTTTAATTCAAATGTTCTTTGTGAAGTTGAATGAAATGAATTCATTCTTTTATGTATTGCCCCTAATGCTTCTCCTATCAGATAACAATTATCTGGATGAATATCAGGTCTCTCCCCTTTAGTATAGGTAAATAATACACCAAACCTTACTCCTTCTGGCTGATTAAGTTCACTTAGCCATTCGCCATCCTTTCTTTTGAGCGGTTTAGATACTGGAAAATTTGTTGCAGTTAATCGGTTAAGTGCATCAATTTCATATAAAACATCGCTTTTTTGTCTCCAATTGTGGCGGTAATTTCTGAAAATGTATTTCGAATCTGTTGTTGTTACGATATAGATATCGTTTAGCCCTCTAGTTCCTAATTGGCAATCCACGATTTCCCCTATATCAAAATTTTTCATAAGAGAGATTACGGATTCATTTGCAATGAGAGAATGTCTTACGATAATCTTTTCCAATTTACACTTACCTCTTCCTTTTTATTTTCTTCTATTATAAATGTAAACTAGTTCGTTTTTTAAAAAATAAAGATGACCTAGCGTGCACCCTTTCTAGATTTCGCGACGAAGGGTTCAGACACTAGGTCATCCTTTGTTTAGCTTTCATATCCGTAATATTTACGTCATCCTTCAGGTTGCCTGAAACATTTAAATGGTTTTGCATCTGAAAGAATGTGCTTCCTTATATTTTTTTAAAAACAGCAGCTTTTGTTGGGTATTCACCATTTTCCAATTCAATGATATGAGAAAAAATGTACACACAGCCAAGTCCGTCAATATCAAAAAGTGTCATTTCCATAAAATCAGTGGGTAGTTCGTGTAAATGCTTCAAAATGAGTTCATTTTCAGTTTTAAAAGAAAGGTCTCCTTCTTGTAAGTAATGGACATATGGATTTGTATCAAGACGATTTTCAAAAGGAACATTCATAAAATTCATTTAAAAGCACCTCACAGTATAGTTTTCTGTATTTTCTGATTATTTATATCATACACGATGCGAATCAATTTGAAAACTATTTTTTAAAAATTTTTAGTTGAAATTTTTACCACTCCTCTTTTCTTATAATCTATTATTTTATTCCCTAAAAC
>NZ_CADEPK010000288.1 GCF_902829255.1 Metabacillus niabensis
CTAGTTACTCTTCTACTTAGTATATAAACAATCAATATAAACACATGTAAAGCAAACAATACAAAGAAAATATTACTGAATGTCGTACCAATTGATAGCTGATTAAAAGGATTCCACGGACTTTCCCCTGCCATATCAACTGCTCTCCCATATATCCCAATAGCGATAGATCCTGAAATGAAATTTTGCATCATTAATAACCCCATACCTACACCTGAATGTTCACTAGGTAATGTTAAGGAAATCGATTTTGACATAACGATCATCATAAATGATTGGCCAACATTCCCGATTATTAAAAATATCGCAATTAACATTGAGGTTGAATAAATAAATGTAGATAGCATGAAAAAACAAATGATTAATAAACTAGATGCAAGAAAGAATAATGTTGGCGTTCCTTTTGAATCTGCAATCTTTCCTCCTTGTCTATTTAATAATGCAGTTGCAGTTGCAGCCGGTACCATTGCTAAACCAATTAAATTAACTGGGAGATTTTGAACATCTGCTAAGAATAAAGGAGTTAAAAAGAATAGTGAATAACCTATACCCGTTACAAGAAACGCCAATATTAAATATGAAATATATGTTTTGTTTTTAAATAATTGAGGTTGAATAAAAGGATACTTTGCTAAACGAATACGATATATAAATAAGACGAGAACAGCAATCCCTCCTGTAACCCACATCACATCATTTGTTACACCAAGTAAAAATTGGGCTACGCTCAGCGCTAACAGTCCACCTCCTAACCAATCAATCCTAGTATTCGTTCCTTCCTCATCACCTAAGTACTTCATATAAAGTGGCAATGTCAACAGAACTAATAAAGGGATACAAAACAGCCATCGCCAGTTTACAATAGTAACAACTAACGAAGAAACAATTGGTCCAATCGCACTTCCAAGAGCCGTCCCAATAAACACTGTCCCCATTGCTGTACCTCTTTTTTCTAGAGGGAAATATCTGATTGGAATGAGAGTTGCTGTAGCTGGAATTGTCGCTGCACCAGCCGCTTGTAAACATCTTGCTACTAGTAAGAGCAGGTAAGAATGAGAGAAGAAGCCTAATAATGATGCAATTGCAAAAAGTAATAAACCGAAGATTAATAAATTTTTCAGCTTATAGCGATCTGCAAGTTTTCCGTAAATCGCTGTACCAATCCCATATAAAAGTGTGTATGCTGAAGTAACCCAGCTTACCTGTGAATTTGTAAGCTGAAATTCTTTGCTTATTTGCGGGAGAACAAAATTAAACATCAATATACTCATTGATGAGAGAGTTACAGTGAGCATCATAATCATTAATAATTTTTCATTACCTTGTTTTTTCAATTCTTTATTCATTTCTTCACTTCCCCTTTTCAAAATGAATGTCTGTACTGACTGACATTATAGTCAAAAAACATATTAGGGGGTTAATCCCCTAATAAATAATGTGATACTAGCATTTAGGAGCTTTTCAAACTCACCTTCCTTAAAGGAGGCATCTCCGTTCATTCTGCCATTTGCAAACCCAAAATTCATATAAAGAAACGTAATAGCCATTTTTTCCGGATCAATCGGAATAATTTTCCCCCGATTCTTCATCTCTTCGAAATAGTTTGTTAAATATTCCTTTAATAGCTCAGGATGTCTATGAGAATATTGGTGTATTCCAGGAACATTCTCCCCTATCTTCATAAGCATTTTTAGAAGCTTTCGATTTTGAAACATAATTCGATGGTAATTTTGGCTAATTAACTCTAAATCCTCTTTCAAACTCCAGACAAGTTTGCTTTCAAAAATGGTTCGCATTTCCTCACCATAATGATATCGATCAATCGCTTTTTCCAATAAATTTTGTTTACTTTGAAAATGTCTAAAAAGCGTCTTTTCGCTGAAACCCGCTTCCCTTGCTATTTCCTCAGTTGTTACTCCTTTATATCCATTTTCAGAAAAAAGATCTATTGCTGTTGTTATAATTTTTTCAGTTGTCTCTTGTTTTCGATTCGAAACCATAAATAATAAATTTCCCCCTATGGATTGTCAGTACTAACTGACATTAATATATTCCTTTTACTATTTTTTGTCAACAAGCAAATACCTTAAATTTCTCCAAAATGTATATAAAATCGTAATGTAACAGGTTATGAATTGAAATAAATGATAGCTTCGTTTCATTTGCACAGTAGATGGTACCTATAAATTAGTTTTTTATCCTAAACTTAATTAGGTTAAAAATAAAAAAACCTTTTACCAATAATTGAACTGTATCCCGAATAATGGACACTTTTAAAAAAGTCCATTATTCGGGATTTTTGTGTTTTATCATAAAAAAACCTTTATAATCAAAACAAATAGAGTGAACGGGGAATGAGATATGAGTAA
>NZ_CADEPK010000289.1 GCF_902829255.1 Metabacillus niabensis
GATTAGTCATTTATACAGACCTCCTTACGCAATTTGCAAATCAATTAAATGACAAGCTTAATGCAAATGAAACGATTCAAGCAATGTCAAAACAGGGAATGTATCCTTTATTAATGAAGGAATTTATATCCTTATTGAAATAATCCTTTGCATTCTAAATTAGCTTGATGGTAACAATTGTTCTGATGTTTCTTTCGTTGGAGCCTTCTTTGTTAGACTTCCATTCTCCTCGTAAAACGAATCCTCTAAATTATCAAAGGAACGCTCGAAGATTTCCATGAAATCATCGCCATAAATATTTCGAATGATGCACATCATATCGAGCATTTCTGGGAATTTTCCATATAAGTTTTGTAATGGAAGTGCTCCTTTAAAGACAGAATTTCGATCAGGACTAAAATCTTCTAATAATTGTTCAAGAACTTCTTCGCCTTGCTTTGTCAATTTGATATACGTATTCCGCTTATCGTTAGCTTTTTTAGAAAACTCAAGATAACCTCGTTCCTCTAACTTTTTCGAAAAGTTAAACGCAGTTGAGACATGCATAACTCCGAATTTAGCAATCTCTGAAATTGAAGCTCCATTTAAATGATCTGCAATCCAAAGTATATGATGCTCATTAATATTTAGGTCATATGGCTTAATCCATTGTTGCCAATCTTTTTCAATTGTTTTCCATAATGCCTTACTAAGCTGCGCAACTCGTTGACTAAATAATAAGGCTTCTTTTATAGTATAATCCTTTTCATTATGTTTCATCACCGGTCACCCCCGTACTTCCAAATTGTATTATTCTCTATTATGCCAATAAAATAAAGATTAATAAAGATATAAATTTATGAAATTTTAAAATATTTACATAATTCCTTGTTTAGCAGCTTTTAGGGATGAAAAAAAGTGTGTTGATCACATATATCCAGCACACTTTTTTATTTTGAATCAAAAACATTAATGTAAAGTTTGTTCAAGTTGTTTAATTTTCTTTTCAACCTCGTCAATTTCCTTTTGTAATTCAATTTTATGAGGCTCTATTTCTTGTTTGAACTGATTGATAGCATTTTTTATGTCGACTGAAACTTCCTTCACGACTTGAGTGCCCTCAATTGCAGCTTCCTTCATTTGGTTTTTTAGAATAATACTTTCATTCTTTAATTGCTGAAGAGTTGTATCTAATCTTTTTCGGTTTGCTTGCAAGTTTGCTCGCAATTCTTTACCAGAAGAAGGGGTTGTTAATAATGTAGCGATCCCGCCGACAATTCCTCCTACTATTAACCCGGTAAAAAAGGATGTATTTTTTGCCATCATTCATCACTCCAAGCATCTCAATATATTCATTGTATTCTTTCCATAATCTATCTTACTTAACATTATACATAGATAATTAAAACTTCGCATACCTTTTATAAGGACATTTTTGAATAAACCAAAAATTAAAATGTCATGCAAAATAGGACATGTTTAACCGTATCACCCTTGAAAAGAAGCTTGCAATATTAATAATATTCGGAGAATAATATCCTTCCGAAAGATTAAGGGGGTTCGTATGGCAGGGGTAATCTTTTTTTTCTTTTTTTTAAGTTTTCTTTCATTTATTGGAGTATTTCATTATTTTAAGCTTTTTCAACGATCGGCATCTTATCCACCTAAAAGGGTGATAAAACAAAAACTAGTGGTCTTAGCAGTAGCAGGTTTTCTCTCTTTGTTAATCGGAATTATTTTACTCAGTGTTAAATAAATAGAGAGAGGTATAGAAAAACCCGATCTTATAGAAGATCGGGTTAGAAGTCTATGCTGTAATAAAGTTGGAACGTTTAAATATTGCTTGAACAATTGGTAGAACAATAATCGTTGCGGCTCCATTGAACAGTGTCGCCGGAAGGACAACAGATAAAAATAATGCTGTAAAGGCAGCCCCGCCTGGCAATCCAACGATTATTAATGCAGATGTTAAAAAGATCGTTCCAGAAACAATTGTTCCAATAACAACTAACACGGTTGCTACTACAATATTTTGCGCATATTTCTTTACGAGCAGAAATAGACCGTAAAATATGAAGGCTGTTATAAGCTTATCAATGATATTTGGAATTTGTCCCCCAGGAAAATTCGTCGTTAATGCTGATAAAATACCAGTAACAATACTAAGTAATGTTACGTTTTTTAAACTAGGGAAAAGCATAATTCCAATGAACATCATAATTAACATCATAATTAACATCATATCCGGCTTCATTCCGTTGTAGAATGGCGGCATAACCATATGAAGCACTGCCCCAATTGCAGCAAAAAGTGATAATGTAACTAAAACTCGTGTTTTCATTTCTCATCTCTCCTAATCTCATCTCTTATATCTCTCCAATAG
>NZ_CADEPK010000290.1 GCF_902829255.1 Metabacillus niabensis
TAAACCAATAAGGTGAAATAAAAAATCCTTGAAATAAAACCAATGGGAAATTCCTCAAAAAATTGTAATAAATTTATGTCCAAGCATATAAATGATTACAAATATAGCTTGCTGTTTTTATATTTCCTTTCAATACCTATTAAGTAATAATCCATTTCGTTAATAGTTTTCTCAACCATATTATACCATTCAAATAATATTAATATAGTAGAAACAGATATATTATTCTATTTTTTTACTCTACTTTCCAAATACGACCTTTAAATAGCATAAATTATGCATAAACTTTTTCAAACCTTTAAGATGTTTTACATAATAATGTGTATTGTTTTTATACTACCTAATATATGCCTTTTCTTCATCGCAAAGTGCATCGCTTAGCCAGTTTGGATGCATCTTCAAGAGGTTTTTTGGAAGGTACCCTGGGCTAAAAAACTGTAAGTCTAACGATTCTGAAGAATTACATCTAAGTTCACCACTTATAATCTTAGCTAGTAGGCAGGTTGTAATAAACTGAACATTTTTTCCGTTTGGATAGGAAAAAACTTGTGAATCTGGATCAGAGTATACCCCAATTAGCTTTATTATTTTTATCGTTAAATTCGTTTCTTCTTTAATTTCCCTTATCGCAGCTTCTTCAACAGTTTCACCAATTTCGATATGACCTGATGGAAGCGCCCATTTTCCTACGTCTGTTCTTTTTTGTAATAATACTTCGTTGTCTTCATTTATTATGACAATGGCAACTCCCGGTTTAATTCATCAATTCTCATAGCAAATTCCTCCAATCTATAATATAAAAAGGTCCGAGAAGAAAGGTTTTCAGCGCATCAGAAATACACTGAACCTTTCCCCTCGGACCTTTTATGTCAATAGGTGCCTTTTACAAATGTAAAAGATGTAGCCCTCGGTCACAGACCTTAAAAAGCGGAACCCTAGCTACAAATTTCCAGTTCATTTATTATAAAATTTCATTTACATGTTATATTTTATCGTAATAGATGAAAAAAATAAATAGTTTACTATTCGAGAGTTTTACCCCCTCATGAATAACTTTATGTTTTCCATTTAATATAGGTTCCGGCAGCAGTTTCATTATTTTTTTATATATTAAAGTGAAAAGATTGTTATGAAACCTTGTCATCTCCCAAACACTATTGCCAATGTTTTGGTATTGATAGATTTGGAGGAATTTTCGTATTCTTATCACCGATTGCTGCATTTACTTGAGCTTGAGTAAGAAAAATTGAGCCAGTTAGATTTGCTCCCCTGATATCAGCATCTCGCAAATCTGCACCAATAAAATCAGCAAACCTTATGTCCGCATCCTTCAAGTCACTTGCGATTAACAACGCTCCTCTTAGGTAAGCACCACGTAAATCTGTTCCCCTTAACTTTGCACCAATATAATCGATCCCTTTTCTACGAAACTTCCGGGTTTGCTTAACGCTTCCTCTTACTAATTCACTTGCTTGGATAAGAAGTTCATTTACAAGTGCTCTATGTGCGGAAATACTCAAATTCAAAATATGTTCTGGTGCCTGATTCGTTAACAATAATGTATTTTCATATAACACCTGTAGATCTTTATGTATTTTAGATGTCTCTTGTCTATGAAGTGCTTCCTTTAAGTAATAAAGCATTTCATGAAGCTGTTGCATCATTGGAAAAACCTCAAACATTTGTTTTGCAATTGATTGATTATTCCAATCGTCCCCTTTAAAGGTTATTTGAGAAACCTTTTGTCCAGCTCCAAAGCATTCATACACGGAACAGCCCTTATACCCTTTTTCTCTCAAACTATTATGAATCCGACAGCGAAAATCTGACTGTAGATTATGACAAGGGATTCCCCCGTCTTTATCTTCTGCAAAGTCAGCTGATTTTGCGTACGGCAATGCGACACAGCATAAACCAAAACAACTGGCACAATCCGCCTGTAAATGCTTGCTTTCAGTAGTAGATAATTGATTAGACAAGATGTACACTTCCTTTACTAAGTAACACAAGTGGCTTTTATTACCATGAGATTTATTTCTACAATATAACAAATTGTCGCAGTTATGAACATACCTTTATTGCAATAAAACGTATAACCCTTTTAAAAAGACTATACTAAAGCATGTTATCATTTCTTACAATTAGTAATTGGATAGATTATGTAAAACACCTGCTGAAGAGGCGTGTTAAAGGAAACCCTACAGACGCTAACACCGAAGAGACGCTTGCCCCTCCTGAAGGCTGCAAGAGAAAATAAACAACTAAGAATAACACCGCAAAAAAATAAAACACATCCTTTTATTCAAAGTTTGTGTTTATGAATTCATAATAATAAAATTAGCGCTCTTTGCTTCTATTAAATTTTTCATTTGACTTTTTTAAGGCAAATCTAAATTTCTCACCTTTTTCTATTTGTGTTATTTGAGAATCATGTACAGTTATTTGGACTGTACC
>NZ_CADEPK010000291.1 GCF_902829255.1 Metabacillus niabensis
TTTCATTTATATAACGACAATATAAGTTATATTTTTAGAGTATTAGAAAAAAGCAATCTACTAGAACATCTTTATTTCGGAAAGAAAATAAAACATCGTGAATCTTTCTATCATTTAATTGAACGTGAGGTTCGTCCTTCATGTAATTTATTTGAAGGTGATCATACTTCATCACTAGAGCATATTAAACAAGAATATCCTAGCTATGGGTCAACTGATTTTCGCTACCCAGCCCATATGATTAAAAATAACATCGGTAGCCATATTTCAAATTATCAATTCCATAGCTATCAAATCATTTCTGGTAAACCCCGGCTTCAGCAATTGCCTGCAACATATGTTGAGGATAATCAAGAAGCCGATACATTAGAAGTTACATTATATGATGAAGTGTTAAAAAGCAAACTCATCTTAAGTTACACAATTTATCAAAAAAGAAATGTCATTACCCGCAACGCAAGATTTGTAAATGAAGGTAATGAATCATTCTATCTTCACAATGCGATGAGTGCAAGCATCGATTTTCCAGATGACCAATATGAAATGCTTCACTTAAATGGAGCTTGGGCACGCGAGACTCATGTTGAATCCCAAAAGCTATTTAAAGGAGTACAATCAGTATCTTCTACGAGAGGTGCTAGCAGTCATGCTCATAATCCATTCATTGCATTAAAGCGTCTTGATGCATCTGAACATCATGGTGAGGTTTATGGATTCAGCTTAGTTTATAGCGGCAATTTTTTAGCACAAGTAGAAGTAGACACATACAGTGTTAGCAGAGTAATGATGGGGATAAATCCATTCCAATTCAAATGGAAGCTAAACCCAAATGAATCATTCCAAACTCCTGAATGTGTTATCGTTTATAGCGAGCATGGATTAAATGGAATGAGTCAAACATACCACGATTTATATAGAGAGCGACTTGTACGAGGATATTGGCGTGATAAAGTCCGCCCGATTTTAATAAACAACTGGGAAGCGACCTACTTTGATTTTAATGAAGAAAAAGTATTAGACATTGCAAAAACTGCCTATCATTTAGGGATTGAACTATTTGTATTAGATGATGGTTGGTTCGGAGAACGCCATGATGATTCGAGCTCCCTAGGAGACTGGTTTGTTAATAAAGACAAACTTCCAAATGGGATTAAAGGTCTCTCTGAAAAGGTTAGTGAGCTTGGAATGAAATTCGGTCTATGGTTTGAGCCTGAAATGGTATCTAAAGGAACGAAATTATTTGAGGAACATCCTGATTGGATGATTTCTACCCCTGAACGTGTTGCTTCACATGGTCGTAATCAATTTGTATTAGACTTCTCACGGAAAGAGGTAGTTGATTATATATTCCAATTAATGGATGATATCATTTCTGATTCAAAAATCTCCTATATAAAATGGGACATGAACCGTTATATTACAGAAGCTTATTCAAGTAGTTTAGACATCGATCAACAAGGTGAAGTATTCCACAGATATATCCTCGGAGTTTATGACTTGTATGAGCGTTTAATTGAAAAATATCCTGAAATATTATTCGAATCATGTGCTGGCGGTGGAGCACGTTTCGATCCAGGCTTATTGTATTATGCACCACAAACTTGGACGAGTGATGACACAGACGCTGTTGAGCGATTAAAAATCCAGTATGGTACTTCAATGGTTTACCCATTAAGTTCTATCGGCAGCCATGTCTCAGCCGTACCTAATCATCAAGTTGGCCGGATGACATCAATTGATACACGTGCAAATGTTGCATATTTTGGAACATTTGGTTATGAACTAGACATTACTAAGTTAAGCGATGGAGAAAAAGAAAAAGTGAAGGAACAAGTAAGCTTCTTTAAGGAGAAACGTGACTTAATTCGCAGTGGTGCCTTCTATCGTTTATTAAGTCCGTTTGAGTCAAATGAGGTTTCCTGGATGGTCGTTTCACAGAATAAGAGTGAGGCAATTGTTGGCTACTACAAAGTTCTTGCAAAGCCTAATGACAAATATTATCGCATTAAATTAAAAGGACTTGACGCTGATAAATTGTATGAAATTGAAGGAATGGATACAAGACATTATGGCGATGAACTAATGAATATCGGCATCATTCTTAATGAAAACTACACAGACCGTGCAAATGAATACTGGGCAAGAGAACATCCACATGATTACTCTTCAAGGTTATTTGTTTTAAAAGAAGTATAATGAATATATAAAAACCAGTGAATTATCTCACTGGTTTTTTTGTCTATATGGATAATGATTAGCTAGCCTTATGCTCCAAGCAACTTCGATTGCATGGCGGATCGCTCGTTCAACACGTGATGCAGTTGTGTTGTATTTTTTTGTAAAAATTCCGAATAAAGGATAAATATGAAAACTTAACTCCAGGATTAAGTAAACTTAATATTCACTCAAAAAATACAATTTTTAATACATAACATTTTACTTTC
>NZ_CADEPK010000292.1 GCF_902829255.1 Metabacillus niabensis
GCTAATGCCGAATATTGAATTGGACAAACGTGTCCTTTTGAAAGGACAAATCTGTCACGATCCTCCCAGTTAGGGTTACTTGGATCGATATTCATTTCTTTAAAATAGAGCGCTGTCATTAAGTCTGCAGCAGATAGCGATCCGCCCGGATGACCTGATTGTGCTTTATGAATCATTGTTAACGCTGTTTTTCTCATCTCAATAGCTTTCTCTTTTAACTCTGCAATACTTATATTTTTCAACTCTGTCACCCCAATAATTATTTAATAAAATAGAAAATTTGTAATCTTGTTAACTTGTCATACAAGTTAATTTATATTTGTAGTATACATTTTTCTGTTTCACTTGTCTACTAAGTATACAAATAATTTTATTTTTTAGTGTGGAGCAACTTGTCAATTTAGGTTAACCACTACAATAGCTACTCTTACTGGTATCATCTTACATGAAGAATCATTAGTAAGCGCTTTAATATAATGATGAGTTTCCCCTTATTTTTTCCACGAAATAAATCAAGCTGTTGTAATCCCTTACAATGATCGTTTAATTAGGACAATCAGTATATAAAATTTGTAATCTTGTCTACTAAGTTTCTTTGTAGTTAAATTGTACTTTTTTATCCAATAAATTGTCAACATGATCATTAATCATTGATTTACGATATATCGGACTATCATTTTATAAAACATTCCCTAAAACTATGGTAAAATGTGTTAGGCATTACACTATAATTCTTGTGGAAATATCTACTATTGTGAGGTTTTTTTATGGAGGATAAAAAACAAAGTAATTTTGACTATAATTTTATCTTAACGTTAATCCTTTTCTTTCTTGTAAGTTGTATAGCTATCTATAACGCTCAAATTTTAGGTGATTTAAAAGAGAATTTTCTACTTAAACAAATTGTATGGTACATAATTGGTGTTTTAATTATCCTGTTTGTGATGTTTTTTGATATGGAACAAATCCAAAAGCTCCGTTGGTATCTTTATTCATTTTCACTCTTCCTTTTAGTCGTATTAGTGATTTCCCCTGAAAGTATTGCAAGACCAATTAATGGGGCGAAGAGCTGGTTTACATTTATTCCTGGAGTTTCATTTCAACCATCTGAAATCGCAAAAATAGCTTTAATCATTGTATTAAGTTATATTATCTCAACAGCAAATCATCTTACTAGCATTAGAGCTCATCTCATTCTTTTAGGAAAGATGACCGTTGTCACAATCATTCCAATTCTATTGATTATGCAACAGCCAGACCTCGGTACGTCATTAGTGTTAATTTCGATTTTTACAGGATTAGTTCTTGTTTCGGGGATCTCATGGAAAATAATTTTACCAGTTTTTTTATCAATTGTTATTGTTGGTGGAGGTTTGATTTATTTAATCTTGTATCAACCAGATTTGATTAAAGCTCTTGGTGTCAAAGAATACCAATTAGGAAGAATATATGCTTGGTTAGATCCTGAAACATATAAACTTGGCGAGGGTTATCACCTCTATCAATCCTTATTAGGAGTAGGTTCTGGACAATTATCTGGGGTACAAAACACGGTCATCCATATACCAGAAAGTCAAACAGATTTTATCTTTAGTGTCATTGCCAATCGGTATGGATTTTATGGAGCAGCAGCTGTTATTTGCATATACTTTATTTTAATCTATCGGATTATTAAACTATCGATCGATGTAAAGGATCAATTCTCATCTTTAGTCTGTATCGGTGTGATTACGATGATTACGTTTCATGCCTTCCAAAATATTGGAATGACTATTGGGTTATTGCCTATTACAGGAATCCCTCTTCCATTTATCAGCTATGGAGGAAGCGCAATGATTGGAAATATGCTTGCCCTTGGGTTAGTTATGAGCATTAGCTTTAGAAATAAGAAATATCTATTCGATTCATAATTATCCTTACATTCATCAAAGCCTAGTTTAAGGGATGAAAATAGCAGTCTAGTAATGGAGAACTAAGCTATTGTTCGACATTATCAGACTGCTATTTCGTTTGATATTAGCTTAAAAACAAGCTTGCTCTTGAATAAATTTTTTACTTAATGATTTATAATTTTGTTTATTTCCGCTACAGGAGAATTGCTTTCCGCGGGAAGTCCGGAATATAAGCTAATCCCAAAAATTAAAAATGATCTCCCCAATTATTTTAGGCTTCCAGTATGCTATTTGCTCCAATTCAGCTTGATTGAATTCGTTATCGTTTTGTAAAATATCTTTTTTAGAAGCTTGCCTTAGTATTACAGGTAGATTCAGTTCAGAAGAAGGTAATACATGGTAAAAAGAGCTTAACCGTTTGACTAGCTCCGCTTCTTCATCAATAAATCGTATCTTTTCATATTCAACAGCTGAAGCAAAGGCTACATATGGATAATGTTCATTAAGCAATATATGAAAAATCCTATTACGAAGCTTAACTTTAGCAT
>NZ_CADEPK010000293.1 GCF_902829255.1 Metabacillus niabensis
GTATAATGTATTTTGGAATGAAAAAACACAATTCGGTTGGTAGTCCGAATGCATTAAAAAATTTAATGTCAGTAACCTTCCCCTCCTCGGGATGTCCATCATTCTAGTTTAAATTGAGGAGGGACCTATAATGAAACTAACCATATATTATGATGGTCAATTTTATATAGGGCTTATAGAAATTGTGTCTGAAAATAAACTTAAAGCCTACCGTTATATTTTCGGTAAAGAACCAAAGGATCAAGAAGTATTAGATTTTGTTAACAGAAATTTAATAAGATTGATTGAATCTAAAGAACAAATAGAGATAACTATCCAACAGAAAACTCAAAAGAAAATCACCCCTAAAAGAATGCAAAGAAAAGTATCAAAAGAATTAAAGCAATTCTCTGTTTCTTCTAAAGCACAAGAAGCCATCAAGGCTGAATATGAACAACGAAAGAAAGAAAAATCAGCTGAAAATAAACAGCTAAGGGAAGAAAAAAAGGCATATATTAGAAATGCCAAGGTTCAAAAAGCTAAAAATAAACATAAAGGTAGGTAACATAATTTCTATTTTTGCAGACAACATTAGTTGTCTGTTATTTTTCTATAGTTCCAATAAATAGTTTGTAGACAAAATAGCAGCATAACAGCTTTAAGTGGTGAACATTTTTTTCAACACTAAAGGCACAGTTTAGTTGAATAAACATAAAAAAGAACACAAATGATGTGAATCATTTGTGTTCTTGGAATTTATCCTAAACGGTCACCCTTTTTTACTTTTTGCTGAGGTTCTATTAGAACAACACCTTGTTCTGCATAAACTCCCATAACTAATACCTCTGAACTAAAATCAGCAACTTTCATAGGAGGAAAGTTAACAACTCCTAATACTTGCTTTCCAATTAACTCATCTAAACTATAACAATCTGTTATTTGAGCACTACTTTGTTTAATCCCTATTTCATTTCCAAAGTCTACCCACAGTTTATATGCTGGTTTTCGTGCTTTAGGGAACTTTTCTGCTCTGATAATTTCTCCAACACGCATATCTAGTTTTTGAAAATCGTCGAATGTTGCCATAGTAATGCCTCCTAACATTTTTCTGTTGGTTGTGGGGATAAGGAATGATTTTGTTCTTCCTTGCTATCATTAATAACGATTAACACTCCAAAGAGAATTAATATAGAACCGATCCAAAAGGTTATACTAATCGTTTCTCCAAGTATTAACCATCCTAATAATGTCCCAAAAACAGGTTGAAAGAAAAAGAAAACTCCACCACTCGAGGCATTTAGCATTTGTAATCCACGATTCCATAATAGAAATGCAGTGGATGTAGAAATGACGCCTAAATAAATTAATCCTCCCCAAATTGTAGGCTTGGCTAATTCATTCATTTCAATTTGTGGTAATTTCGTTATAACAAAAGGAGTTAAAACAACAACCGCAATTAAAGTAGCGTAGGTAGTTACAACAATTTGTGAATATTCACTAGGCAAGCGTTTTATTAGTACAGACATTAACGCCCATGTTAATGCAGCAATAATAAGCGATATTCCTCCTAGTGTACTAGACATATCTATATTATCAATTCCAACTATAGTAATAACACCGATAGTTGCTAAACTAACTGAAATAGCTTTCTTAAAAGTCAGACTTTCTTTAAGGATTACACTGGCGAAAAGAACCATGAACGCTGGTGTTGTAGAGGTAATAATCGCTCCCATTTGTGCAGAAGAAAGCATTGTACCTGTTTCCTGAGTAACAATTGAAATTACGTACCCAATAATTGCAATAGCAATTATTAAGCCAAAGTGCTGTTTTTTAATTTTCCAATTTTGTTTTGTCACAAGTCCAATGATGACTAACGCAATAAATGCTATTAGATATCGCATCCACACAAGCTCTAATGGTGGTATGACTGCCACTAATATTTTAACGACAACATACATACCTCCCCAAATGCTTGAAGCTAGTATTAAGAATAATGAACCAATAAGTGTATTTTTCATGTTTTTACCCTCCGTTTTTAATTAGGCTAGTTATGCCCTAACGGAGAGAAGTATCTATTTAAAATCTCTCCATTATGAGCAGGAGAGTGCTACTGGTACATCATTTTCAAATAAAGGTGCTAATAACATAATATCAACTCCTTATAATAGTCAATAATAATAAAATGATAACAGACATCAATAATAAATCAACCTGATATAATAAGAGATATTAGTATCTTTAACACCATTTCTGATACTATCAAGCGTTGAGAGTTACGAAGAGTTTCAAAATGTTAATTTTGGATTCCTTATCCCTTATGTTAAGCAGAATCTATTAGAATCAGGTTCTTGTTAAGTAGGAAGATTTCTACACAATTTGAATTATTATAGTTTTTTTGGGGATAATAAC
>NZ_CADEPK010000294.1 GCF_902829255.1 Metabacillus niabensis
ACCTAGACATGTCTCCGTGTCTTAATGTGGGACGATTAAACCTTCCAGCCTGCATGAGTTCCGATTTTAGTAGTTTCCGGAGCTCCGCATCACTAAGACTTGGTTTGTCGACTGTTGTCGGCTGTTCATTATCAACTTCTGTTTTTGTCATTTCTTTTTGTGAGAATATTTGTTTAATTCCTGCTAAATTAACACCCTGTTCAATTAAATTACGAATCTCCAATAATTTATCAACATCATTAAAAGAAAAAAGTCTTCTATTTGTGTCAGTTCTTGCAGGGAATATTAATTCATTCTCTTCATAATAGCGAATTTGTCTTGCAGATAATTCTGTTAGTTGCATTACAATTCCAATTGGAAATAGGGGCATTGAGCGTCTTATATTATCACTCATGTTATTCGCTCCTCTTCTGTTCTAATTTGATTATATCTCATGTTATATTATGTGTCAACTTTATGTTATATATTATGACATAAAGTTTTTTCGGTACTTTTCTTATATTTCTTTAATTAATCCTTGCTCAATAAGAGAATCTAATGCTGTACAGATTGCTATTTTCACATGCGAATATGTGAGGCCGCCTTGGACATAGGCTACATATGGCTCACGTAATGGTCCATCTGCAGATAATTCAATACTAGCTCCTTGCACAAATGTACCTGCCGCCATAATGACATCATCTTCATAGCCAGGCATATAATTGGGGTATGGAGTAACGTATGAATTAATTGGTGAAGCATATTGAATTGCTTGACAAAATGCCACCATTTTATCTGGATCATCAAATTGTACTGATTGGATTAAATCCGTTCTCATACTATTCCATGATGGGTTTGTTTTCATACCAAATTCCTCTAACAATGCCGCAGTAAACACTGCACCTTTAAGTGCTTGTCCAACAACATGCGGTGCTAAAAAATACCCTTGGTACATATCCTGTAGGCTGTATAGTGAAGCACCTGCTTCAGCTCCAATACCTGGTGAGGTCATTCGGTAAGAACAAGCCTCCACAAGAGATTGCTTCCCTACAATATAGCCACCAGTTTTTGCGAGTCCGCCACCTGGATTTTTTATTAATGAGCCTGCCATTAAATCTGCGCCAACATGGCATGGTTCTTTCGTTTCTACAAATTCACCATAGCAATTATCGACAAAAATAACAACATCTTCTTTTATTGATTTAACAAATTCGATCATTTCTTGTATTTCAGCTATTGTAAAAGAAGGTCGTGTAGCATATCCTTTTGAACGCTGGATCCCAATCATCTTAGTTTTCGGTGAAATAGCCTTCGCAACGGCATCAAAGTCAACCTTGCCATTATTTTTTAATTCAACCGTTTGATAATCTATTTGAAATTCCTTTAACGAGCCGATTCCACTTCCCCTTATTCCAACGATTTCCTCCAACGTGTCATAAGGCTTTCCAGTTATGTAAATGAGCTCATCACCTGGTCTTAACACACCAAATAAGGCAATCGAAATGGCGTGAGTCCCTGATATAATTTGCGGTCTTACTAATCCGGCTTCTCCGCCGAAAACATCTGCATAGATTGCTTCTAACGTATCTCGACCAGTATCATCATATCCATACCCTGTAGTCGGGATAAAATGTGAATCACTTACTCGATGAGCCTGAAAACTTTTTAAGACACGGAATTGATTTTCCTCACTTCGTCGGTCAATTCCTTCAAATAGTTCCCCAAGCTTCTTTTCGACATTTTGGACAATCGGGGCAAGTTTAGCCCCATTTTTTAAATAATTAAACATTAACCTTACCCTCTCTGTGAATATTCCTCTAGTTGTGAAGTTATTGCATGAGATTGTAGGGCATAGCCATCAATCTCATATGTTTCATCGTCTTCATTAAACTGTAGTTTTTCTATTAGTGTTTCTGATTTTAATCTTGAAATAAAACTACCTTCCCGTGCAGGAACTTTAATACTATATGGCTCCATCGCTTCCTTCATTACTTTTTCGACATGCTCTAATAACAAGTGTAAATCGTCATTAGAAAACGCACTTATTTCGATATAGTCCTCGTTAGGCGAAGGGACAAATGACCCTGGTGTTCTATCTCTTTTATTGTAAACAGTAACAATCGGTATTTCCTTCACATCAAGTTGTTTTAAAAGATCATACACTGTTTTTTCGTGATTTTCATAATCTTCATTTGAACTGTCAACGATATGGAGGATTAAATTTGCCTCTTTCACTTCTTCAAGCGTCGATCTAAAGGCAGCAACTAATGTAGTAGGTAAATCTTGGATAAAACCCACTGTATCAGTTAAAAGTGCTTGATAGTTAGATGGCAGCAGGACTTTTCGAGTCATCGGATCTAATGTTGCAAACAATAAATCTTCTTCATAACTGCCCGCAGTAGTTAATCGATTAAAAATTGTTGATTTTCCTGCATTCGTATAACCGACGAGCGCAATTTGAAATGCTTGATTTTTCTTTCTTCTCTCTCTATATCGATTGCGATGACGAACTACTGTAGAAAGCTGTTGCTTGATTTCATGAATACGGTTACGAATATGACGTCTATCTGTTTCAAGTTGTGTCTCACCAGGACCTCTAGTTCCGATTCCACCGCCTTGTCGTGATAAGGCGATCCCTTGACCTGTTAACCGTGGTAACAAATATTGGAGTTGCGCTAATTCAACTTGCAACTTTCCTTCCTTTGACTTAGCTCGCCCAGCAAATATATCTAAAATTAATTGAGTACGATCAATTATTTTAACATCAAGAGCAGATGAAATGTTTCGCAGCTGACTTGGAGATAATTCATCATTAAAAATAACGACATCAGGATTTATCTCTTCAACTAAAGATAATAGCTCATTAACCTTTCCCTTACCTATGTATGTAGCTGGATGTGGTCGTTCCCTTTTTTGCATGAGGCTAACGACTACTTCACCATTTGCCGTTTTAGTTAATGAAGCCAATTCCTCCATTGAATATTGAAAATGTTGGTCGCTCATTGTTTGTAACTGGCATCCAACTAAAATAACCTTTTCCTTTAAAACATTAATTGTATTTTCCAAACATCAACCATTCCCTTACGCTATTTTAGCAATCTTATCATATCAAAGATTTGGATAATACACTAATTATATCTTTATTATATAAATAA
>NZ_CADEPK010000295.1 GCF_902829255.1 Metabacillus niabensis
ACACAATAATTAAATCTAAACTTGAAGAATTATCTTGGAGAGAGTTTGAACGCCTATGTTATCTTTACTTCAAATCAAAAGGATACACTAGTGAGACACCTGAGGGTGCTGATGGAGGTGTTGACCTAGTTGTATATAACAAACATCATAAAGCTAATGAAGCAATTCAAATAAAGCATTATTTGGCTTCTGGCAATAGAATAACTGTTAAAGAAATTAGAGAATTAAGTACAGCTAAGCGTAATCACAAATGTCCATTAGCAATGTTTATTACCACAAGTAGTTTCACAAAAGATGCTCTGTTACAAGCTGATAAATTCAGTATTGAATGTAAAGACATTCATTGGGTTAATAACAACATTGTAAAGTGGCAAGCACAACAAATTAAAACTAAAACTTACTTAAGTTAAAGTCAAAAAACAACATACGGTACAGGCACATTCTGGTTTAACAATACATAAAAAGAGAGCAAGAACATAATCTTGTCTCTCTTTTTGCTAATCACTTTAATTGTCACACTAATTGACAAAATAATGCAACCTACCCTACCGACTAACCTTCCCAAAGCTTGTGTAGGTTACCTTCACTAGTACCACCATATACTAATGACAACTCAAATTATACAACATTTTACACAAATTAATAATTAATTATCAGGAATACCTATCTTTTCTTTAATAGGTATCTATGAGAAACATTAACATTTCTAAATGGAAAATCCCTTCAACACCAAATAATCTCATTGAAATTTCAAATAACAGACTATCAATTTACAAATTTCAACAATAATGTGGTAAAATTAACATATAACCCACACATGACTAAAGGAGGTAATTTATTGAAGGATCATTTATACCAAGTCTCTATGAGAGGAGATGAAGCATCTCCAGCAACGAAATTCAAAGATTTAAAATACCTAATAAGAGATTCAGAAGTTGATAGTCTAGTTGCACAAAACTTCCCTTTGTCAGACTTTAATCCTAACGAAAGACTACTAATCAACGGTTCAGAGCAATTATTAATTTGTTTTGAACAAGTCGATGAAGAAAAGCTTGATTTCATTGAAGAATTAAAAAATGTAAAGTATGTGGGCTTATCTGATGACAGAGAGATTATCTTAAGATTTAACAATGAAATTAATAAAGATGGATTTAATGCAACTGCTATTTATGATTTCACCTATGATTTTTTAGATGATGTTTTTCATATGGGGAAATTCTCACGATTTTGTATTACAAATTCTCATTACGATCTTCTTAAAGAAAACATTGAGCAATTATTAAGTAATATGCCAACTTTGAAAAGACAGTATCGATTTTTAAAAAATGATGATAAATGGTTTTTACGTGGCATCACCTCTACACGTTATAACAACTACGACAATCACCTAGCTTTATATTTAACTTTCATTTCATTACACCAATACGCTAAAATTAATCAAACTACTTTCATTATTGACGAAGCCTATTTAACAGACTCTGAAGTACGAGCATTTTTCAGACAAAAAGATACAGTGTATATTCAAAATGTAGGAGAGTTGCACTTTGGTGCTTATCTCTCGAATAACGAAATAAGAGAAGGAACATTTTCATTAGAACTTAGATATACATTGACAAATCAAGACGGTAAAAGTTTCAGTGGAATTTCAGACTATGTCTTCAATCTAAGTCATTCTACAGGTATCAATAACATGAAAGAAAAGTTATTTTACTCTGATAAGATTAACGATCTAAAGACAATTACCCTTACCCATATTCATGAAATGAGCAAGTTAAAAAAACTTTCTGAAGATCAATTGTATCTTATCTTTACAAAGATAATAAACTCCACACAAAAGTTAGGTAAACCTACTAGAGATAAAGTTAAAGAATACAAAAGCAATAACATCCTTAATAATTCAATGACTTTAATTGAAGCATTGGATAAGATAAGCGAAATTACTACAGACATAGATGAACGTCTTCATCTAGAAAGAATCTATAATGAAGTTATCCAAAATATTAAATAATATTAAAAGGAGGATGCTTTAGAACAGCATCCTTTTTTCCATTCTTTATTTTTCTTCCACTTCTCCATCAGCTCTCTAAACACAAAATTATGGTTAATAACCATATACCAACACCCAACTAATATGAATGGTCTCGTTATGGGTATAGGTTGTTGAAAGATCAGTTCAAATACTGTTATTACAGTTACTCCAACAGTAAGACTGATTCCAGCTATCTATAAATAGATAATAAATTTATAGAAATTCATTCACTATAATCTCCTAACATTCTAGGATATTCATATCTAATAAACAAGCTTACTCGTTAACAATTTAATGTAGTATTTATCTGACAATTCCCTAAGTGTATTCA
>NZ_CADEPK010000296.1 GCF_902829255.1 Metabacillus niabensis
ATCATAGCTTGTTCTTTTATGAACGAAAATAATTTTTTGAAATGTCATCAGGAAAAAAGTCAGTTAAAACAGTTCTTACTAAATGTAGTTAAGGACTGTTTTTTTATGTATTGATGATGAATTGATGCAATCCAGTACATTCAAGTGAAGGCAGAGTTCTACATTTACCAGCTAATACAGAGGTTTTAAAGAGTAAGGCATTTTAGGAACATAACCTAATAAAACTGAATACACTACCAAAAAGAGAAAGGAACATCTTTATGCTTGAACTACTGATTTATATGATGATTGGGATTTTTTATTCAGTGTATAAACTCAAAGAGTTAAAGCGTTATGAGATTATCCTAACAAGCTTATTCTGGCCATTTGATTTGTTATTAAATTTTATTAAATTAGTTGATAAGGTAAAAAGCCGTAATAAACAAATATGAGTCCTATTGGTAGGACTCATATTTGCAATAAAAATATTATGTAAACTATATATTTTTATTGCAAATATATGGAAATCACTGTTTACAATTTCATTAAATAGGATACAATGATCTGGTGTTCAGGAATTGCTCGTGGTAAGATGATGATCGTAGAATCAAATGACCTTGAAAGAGTGATTATGTTTGAAAAAAAAGAAACTCGTTGTCATCATTGGACCGACAGCAGTTGGTAAAACAAAGTTGAGCATAGAATTGGCACATCGACTGAATGGAGAAATCATAAGTGGCGATTCAATGCAGATTTACCGGGGGATGGACATAGGGACAGCGAAAATACAAGAAACAGAAATGCAAGGAGTTCCACATCATTTAATCGACATAAAAAATCCTGATGAAGATTTCTCGGTGGCAGAATTCCAAGCAACAGTTCGACCTTTAATTGATAATATAACTGAACGGGATAAATTCCCGATGATAGTTGGTGGTACAGGTCTCTATATTCAATCTGTTTTATACGATTACAATTTTTCAGATGTTCCTTCTGACCCAAAATATCGTAAAATGTTAGAAGAACAATTAAGCATAAAAGGTGAAGATGCATTACATGAGTTACTTAAAGACATTGATCCTGAAAGTGCTGAGAAAATCCATCCAAACAATAGTAGAAGAGTGATTCGTGCCCTTGAAATCTTTCATTGTACGAACAAAACAATGTCAGAATATCTGAGAAATCAAAATCAAGATATGTTATATGATGTAGCTTTAATCGGTTTAACAATGGATAGAGAAACATTATATGAGCGAATTAACCAACGTGTTGACCTAATGATTGATGAAGGGTTGATTGACGAGGTTAAAGGGCTATATGATGCTGGAATTCGCGATACTCAAGCGATTCAAGCAATTGGATACAAAGAAATTTATGATTATTTTGATGGGAAAACATCGTATGAAGATGCAATAAACAATTTAAAGCAAAACTCAAGAAGATATGCTAAAAGACAATTAACATGGTTTCGTAATAAGATGGATGTTCAATGGTTTGATATGACTCCACCAGTAAATCATGATGAAAAGCTTGAGGAAATTTTTACATATATAGCAGGAAAGCTTCAACTTTAATCGAATAATTTAAAGTATAGAGAAAAGAGGAGGACGAAGCATGAAGCAAGCAGTAAATATCCAAGATCAATTTTTAAATCAATTACGTAAGGATGGAACGTTCGTAACAGTATTTTTATTAAATGGTTTTCAATTAAGAGGCCTGATTAAAGGGTTTGATAATTTTACAGTATTATTAGAAACTGAGGGAAAACAACAGCTCATCTATAAGCATGCGATTTCAACATTCGCACCTCAGAAAAACATACAGCTTGAGCTTGAATAATAGTACAAACAAAGGGAGCTGAATAAAATTTTTCAGCTCCTTCATTATATATACCCCAACTTACCTCAAAAAGAAAATACTTCAAAAATGAGTCAATTAGTTTTAAATTTCAAATAAATGAATATATATAAAGGAATGGATATTTCTTGGGAAAGCGCAAAATTCAACAGGATTCACGGAAATTCGTTACAACTTGTTTTCTTCTACACTTGTATTAGTATAACAAGTATGAAGCGCTTTTGGGAAATTGTGTAATGGGTTAGTAGATATATACATTTCAGTTGAGTTAAACTCTTTTTACCTTAAAAAGGTGGGAATAGCAACATAGAGGGTAACACATTTTGTGGACATGAGGTACACGAAATGATTTTAGTTGCTTTTATCGTTACAGATTGTGAGGTGAACATCTTTGGAAAGAGATCAAGCAGTCACATATAAAACAAACGGACAAATTAATATTATTTTAAATAATCAAACAAAAGAGAAAAAAGAAGAAAAAATAAGTGCAT
>NZ_CADEPK010000297.1 GCF_902829255.1 Metabacillus niabensis
ATGGGAAACTCTGGGTTTGTCCCTGACAATACGAACATAAAAAAAACAAGTGGTACCCCTAATCTCTTTTTCGATTCAAAGAATAATATTGAGTTCAAAAAGGATTCTGAAAATGTTATTTATAAAGTTACTTCAACCCAGCTTCCCGCTATGGTGGGAGGTGCTTTTGCAAACGTTTATTTGACAAAAGGACATATTCGGGAGCCACATTGGCACCCAAACTCATGGGAGCTAGACGTTGTAATTTCTGGCGAGGCGCAAATTTCCATTGTTGATCCGGATACGAATAAATTGCATACCTATTTTGCCAAACCTGGTCAAGTTGTTTTTATTCCAATGGGTTGGTGGCATTGGATTATACCAAAATCAAGAAAAGTGCATATGCACCTCTTTTTTAACAATGACCAATTTGAAACAGCGTTAGGTTCAAATATGTTACGGCTCACACCGCCAGAAGTATTTCAACTATCATATGGAGTTGATGCGAACAAAATAGCAGATGTCTTAAGTCCAATTAAAGAATCCGTGGAAATCGGTCCACCTATATACGAAAAACGCAACCAAACTCCGACATCGAGTACAAACAGTATGAAATCAGAAGATCATTTAACAGAAGAGAAATCAATCGAGCAAATTTCCATCAATTTTAATGAAAAAAAATTCAATTTGTAAATCGTATCAATTTGGTATCCGAAAGTTATTTAGCTAACATGTTAGTTGATTTAGGATCCCCGTATTAGTTAACTGTTCAGTTTTTAGAAAGGCTGTTTTCGTAAACTTTGTTGCTTTTTATTAGTAGCCCGTTATAGTTGGATTTCCTCGTGCTATGCTCATTTCCGCGGGGTAGGTGGTGAGATTCTAGGTATAACATCTGCGAGGCATCACCTGTCCCACACATCACGCAAGAGTTCTCGTACTATGCCCCAAGCAAACCTTTGCAAAGCTTTCTTAAAAACAACAATATTTTCGAAAAGAGCCTTTAGAAAAATTAGTGCATGGAGAATGCTGTTAAATAACAATTAAGTATTAGGACTTATTTATTTTATGGATAGTAAATTAGCCATTAGAACGCAAAAGATACATTCCCACAAGGATGATTATGATCACCAATATACCTATGAGAAGACGTTTCAATCTAACTCCTCCTTAAATATTAACTCCTTCAAAATACTTAGATCTATAAATCCTCATTCCATTCGTCCCAATCACGTATCTATTAATTAAAAATGGCACTCTTTTGCTAGAATTTTCAATCGCTTTATTGTTCATTGGTAATTCGCTAAAAAATTTATTTAATTTTTTAACTTTAAATCCACCAAATTCGACTAATTTCATATAAGACTTGCCGACTTTAAACGGTATATTAAGTAGATTGTATATGGAGTAACTAAAAAAATTGCTGTATATAGACCTGGTGTATATGTTTTCAATAATAACGTCTGTAACACATGTGCTAGATTATGTAGTAACACAAATACTAGGAAAGATAAAAACAACATAGAACTCCAAGTACTTTCTAAATATTGAACTTTGACAAAAGTAATAATAGACATTGTTAAAAAGATAAACACATCTCTCTTTGCAAAGGAATGAGAATTAACATTCCAAAAATTCCAAATTCTATTATTTATCCACTTATCGTCGTTTCGAATCATACTCTCTGTTCTTTTTGCCCATTTTTCTACAGCTATTATTTCCTCAAAATCATGTAACATAAAAATAATAACAAATAACCAAATTGCATTATAAAGTTCAAGTTGTAACAATTGATTACCTCCTTTCCTCATTTATGGGATTTTCATCGAAATTGTCACGGAGTAATATAAAATTAAAACTACTATCTTATGTAAGAACAAAAAAATATCTATAGTTAAATAAAATAATCATAATAGTAAAAAACAGTCAAACATAGGCTCAATACAATAAATAAGAGCAATCCTAAAGTAATTGGAGATAAACGAAATTGAAACAATTTTATTCTCTCACTGTCCTGCCCCGTTCCTCCTTTTACCCCTGCATTATATTGGTTATTGCTTTGTGTAGAAGAATATAAAAACAGCCATAGTATCGCAAAAATTACTACTCCACCTAAGAATAAAATCTCCATTAGGTTCCATTTAAAAATGATAGAAAGAATCCATAACAATCCTGTTTCTATTAACATTGTTAAAACGACTATTAATGTCTTTTTCAAATTTATCCCCCCTTATACTATATTTGATATACGAATTACTTATAAATAAGTTCCATTTATTCCATATAAAACCAGAATAGAACAAAAAATAGTACTCCATAACAATATCTAATAGCTTCGTTGTTTCATCTATAAATCAAATAAAAACCACCCGTGATAACGGGTGGTTTTCTCTGCGGCTGAAAGCCTTTGTTACTGACCAAACCCTAAAGGGCTTCTGAACGGTTCCCCACGTGTACTACTTCTACTGGCCAGACCTAAAAGGC
>NZ_CADEPK010000298.1 GCF_902829255.1 Metabacillus niabensis
CTATAGTTTTAGATATGTATTTTAACCCTGTAAGAGTGTTGCTCTTTAAAAAAGAAATGCTTATAATTGTATGTGTTTTAAAACGTTTTCTTATTAAGAATATATATTGAGAGAAGTGATTAAAATTAGCTTTAATCGGGTATCCAGTGAGAAATTATACATACAAATTTATAATCAAATTCTTTCAGAAATCCAATCAGGATCTTTTAATATAGGTGATAAATTACCTGCAGAACGAGAGCTTTGTGCCCAGTTTGGAGTTAGTCGTGCTCCGGTTAGGCAAGCATTAAGCGCTCTTGAATTGAATGGTGTTATTTATTCACGTCAAGGTGAAGGAGTGTATGTTAAAAATACTCAGATTTCAAACTGCTCTGATTCACCCTTTATATTTGATTCAACTTCACCGGAAGACATTGTAGAAGCAAGAATGAATATTGAGCCGATCATTATAAAATATGCGGCACTAAGAGCTACAGATGAAGATATTGAGGAACTACGATCTACTATTCAAAAAATGGAAGAAGAAACAAAGGCAGGCATATATGCCCCAGAGACAGACGAAGCACTTCACAAAGGAATAGCTAAAGCGTCTCATAATGATTTATATATTAAAATTATGTCTGCAATTAGTGAGGCGATGAAACAACAGGAAATGTGGAAGCTTATCCGAGATCGGACATTTACTCGCCCAGATTATCAAGTCGTTAACTTTGAAGAGCATAAAATGATTATTAAAGCTATCGAAGAACATAATGAAAGCAAAGCTGTTAAGTTAATGACAACTCATATGCAAAACCTTTATGATCGATATTGGAAAGATTAATTGTATAAGAAGAATTAGAATATGGCTTAAAGGACTTTATCAAGATTTACAATTTTTGAGAGAGTCCTTTTTATGTTTGTGTGTAAAGGGAGTATTGAAAGGTTCATAATTTATGATAATGACATTATCCAAACTGTTTCAAAATAACCTTTACATACATTAGGGGGGTATAGTATATTGAATTTGTGAATTTGTGAGACCTATTACAACAGGTTTATTATTTTTCAATCGAAACTATACTATACCCCCATAAAGTTTATAAAGGAAGGTGAATACAATGAATAACGCAAAGAGCATTAGAATCGCTGTAAATGGAGGCATAGGATTTGGTGCAAAACTATCTGCCAAACAGCTTATAACTATCGCAAAATATGTACAGGAGGATGAGGAACTGGAATTAACAACATTCCAGCAGCTCTATATAGAAATTCCAGAAGACCAAAAAGAGGTAATGATAGAAGAGTTTCAAAGTGTGGGATTAGAATGCTATCCAGTTGGAAACTTCGTTAAGAGCTTAAGAACTTGTAACTTTTGCAAAGGCGAGAAAGAAGAAGGAATGCCAGTAGCAAAAGAGGTAAATCGCCGAATAGCAGGAAAACCCGTGCCATTTACCTTAAAGGTTGCTTACACAGGTTGTCCAATTGGTTGTGGCGAACCTATGTTAAGTGACATTGGTATTATGAAAATTAGAGATCATTACAATTTATATGTTGGAGGAAAAGCAAAAGGTAAAGACGCCGAGATTGGTTCCTTGTTGCTAGAAAATTTAACGCAAGAGCAATTATATGACTCAGTTGAGAAAATTATTGCTGTTTACGGACAAAATGGGAAGAAACGTCAACCATTTTATAAATTTATTAAACAAGTAGGTCTGGAAGCATTAATTAACTAAAAAGTAAACGGTTTACAAACAACATCAAATAGCTAGTTATTTCTAAGTTGTTAACTTGTGAATAAATAGTTTTTCCTAATTAGATTTTATTTTATGAGCTCACAAGTGATTGGACAACTGCCCCTAAACGTTGGAAAGTATTAGCATTATTGGGATTTGCAAATTTTATTGTAATACCCACATATCCTTCTGGGACATATTAATGCAAGACAGGTAGAAGAGGTAGCGGAAAAATTCCTAATTTTAACTGCCCCTATTATGCTTTTGATGATAAATCAAAAGGAATATTTACGAGAGGATCGTTTCGTTCGGTTTAGTCGTTTAGAGGAAAAATTAGGAACTATTTATGAGATGTATAATCGATAAGCTCTTTATTTTGATAATTGATTTTTTGGACTGCTATACTTATAGCGGTCTATTTATTTTAGAGCAAGATTTATTATAGTTGACATTATACCCTGAGGGGTATATTATGGAACTTGTTGATGATAATTGATGTATTGTTCCAGGCAGACTTGTGAAATATCGGGACAGGTTATTTAAGGAGTAGTCGGATATACATTGATCATTTATCACAAGCTATATTCTAATGAATCTCTTCTAAATATAAACTTACAAATGGTAAAGGAGGGAAAACAATGGATTACAATGATCAAATGAAAAATAGAATCAAACGGATTGAAGGACAGCTTAGAGGGATTTTGAAAATGATGGAAGAGAATAAAGACTGTAAGGAAGTTATAACTCAACTATCTGCATCAAGAACAGCCCTTGACCGTACAATTGGGTTAATTGTTAGCGAGAATTTAGTCGAGTGTGTCCGCAATGCTGAAATGAATGGTGAAAGTACAGAAGAACTAGTCAAAGAAGCTGTAAACCTTCTGGTAAAAAGTCGATAATAAAATGGGGTGACACCCTCTTTTATTTTCTCTGATAATATACCCATAGGGGTAAGGGTAAAAAAATAGTGTAGGAGGAATGCAACGATGAAAATAGATAAAGTGTTAGACGCTAAAGGTTTGGCTTGTCCGATGCCAATTGTTAAAACAAAAAAGGCGATGAATGAACTAGAAACTGGGCAAGTTTTAGAAGTTCATACAACCGATAAAGGGGCTAAAAATGATTTAACAGCCTGGGCTAATTCAGTTGGTCATGAGCTTTTGAAATATGAAAAGGATAAAGACGTATTAAAGTTTTGGATTAAGAAAGGGTAAATTTTTTTTACTTAAAATACCTATACAGGTATAGGTTTATATTTAATTTCAAGGGGGCATACAGCATGACCGAAAAGAAAAAAACAACAATTGTCTTATTTAGTGGTGATTATGATAAAGCGATGGCTGCCTATATTATTGCAAATGGGGCTGCAGCTTATGATCATGAAGTAACGATCTTTCACACGTTTTGGGGATTAAATGCCTTACGTAAAGATGAACATATTCCGGTGAAAAAAGGATTCATGGAAAAAATGTTTGGCAAAATGATGCCTAAAGGTGCAAATAAAATGGGGCTTTCAAAAATGAACTTTGCTGGATTTGGTCCGAAAATGATTAAAGATATTATTAAAAAGCATAACGCAGTACCTTTACCACAATTAATTGAAATGGCGCAAGAACAAGAGGTAAAGCTAGTAGCGTGTACAATGACGATGGATTTGCTAGGACTTAAACAGGAAGAGCTATTAGACAGCATTGACTATGCTGGAGTTGCTGCCTATTTAGCAGATGCCGAGGAAGGTAATGTTAATCTGTTTATTTAAGAGCACATTCACGATAGCGGGAGGTTACAAATGAATGTTCTAATTTATTTATTGATTGTATTATTCCTATTTTTTATTGTTAAGGGATTTTTGCCGATTAAAGGTGTTAACCAAATCACCACAAGCGAGTTGAAAAGGGAATTAATGAACAAGAACAAGCAATTTATTGATGTCCGAACACCAGGTGAGTTTAAAGGAAACCATATTAGCGGATTTAAAAATATTCCTCTTCATCAGCTTGCTCAAAAGGCAGAAAGCGAGCTTTCAAAGGAAAAGGACGTAATCGTGATTTGTCAAAGTGGAATGAGAAGCCAACAGGCTAGTAAAACTCTAAAAAAATTGGGATTTATAAGCGTAACAAATGTTAAAGGCGGCATGAGTGCTTGGTCTTAAATCAACATATGGAGGACTAAAAATGAAACAAATCAATGCAAAAGAGGTCGAGACTTTCTTAAACGAAGGTAAATCATTAAATATCATTGATGTACGTGAAGCAGACGAGGTTGCTACTGGAATGATACGAGGCGCTGTTCATATTCCTTTAGGGTTAGTTGAATTTCGCATGCATGAATTAGATAAAACGAAAGAATATATCATGGTATGCCGTTCTGGAGGAAGAAGTGGCCGTGCCACACAACTCCTCGAAGGGTATGGATTTAACGTAATCAACATGGTTGGTGGAATGCTTGCTTGGGAAGGGAAAGTCGAATAAATTTTTTTAACAAAAATAATACCCTGTTGGGTATGTGTGGAGGCGTTATAATGGAGAATTTGAAAGCAAATATGATATTAGATGCAACAGGATTAGCATGTCCAATGCCGATTGTTAAAACGAAAAAGGCAATGAATAACCTAGAGGCAGGTCAGGTAATAGAAGTTCAAGCGACAGATAAAGGGTCCACAGCTGACATGAAGGCATGGGCTGAAAGTACAGGCCATCACTATTTAGGGACAATTGAAGAAGGTAATGTTCTCATACATTATCTCCGCAAATCTTCTAATGATGAAGTGATTGAAAAGAAACACCAAAATATCATTAATAACGAGGAATTAGAAAAAAGGCTTGAAGCAAGTGAAAGCATCGTTGTTATCGATGTAAGAGAATCTGCTGAATTTGCCTTTAGCCATATTCCAAATGCAATCTCCATTCCCTTAGATGAATTGGATAACAAATTAAATGAATTAAACAAAGAAGATGAAATCTACGTGGTTTGCCGAACTGGAAATCGTAGCGATCTTGCAGCTCAGAAATTAACCAATAATGGTTTTGCAAATGTCACGAATGTTGTACCAGGAATGGGTCAATGGAATGGTAAAAAAACAGGAATCAACGACTAAAAGCTAGGAGGAATCTACAATGAATAAAAAAGTAGCGATTATTGCAAGTAATGGTGGATTATTTGATGCATACAAGGTATTTAATATTGCAACGGCGGCGGCAGCAACTGACCAGGAAGTGGCTATTTTCTTCACCTTTGAGGGGTTAAATTTAATCCATAAAGAAGCATACAAACAGCTTCAAATGCCAGAAGGAAAAGAACATTTTGCAGAAGGGTTTACAAAGGCAAATATTCCTTCGATTCCAGAACTGGTTACAATGGCACAAGAATTGGGTGTTACCTTTATCGGATGTCAAATGACAATGGATGTTATGGGATTGGAAAAGGAAGATTTTATAGATGGCATTGAAGTAGGTGGCGCTGTTACTTTTTTAGAATTTGCTAATGATGCAGATGTAACTTTAACTTTTTAAGATTATTTTTTCGAATAAATTAATACGGGTGGGGGTATTTAGGATGACTGTAAATGTAATGACGTCAAAAGATGTGACGAAAAAGCTTATTCAAAAAGAAGAATTATATATTCTAGATGTTCGAAACGAAAGTGATTTTAACGATTGGAAAATTGAAGGAGTAAGCTTTGAGCATTTAAATGTTCCTTACTTCGAATTGCTTGATGGAGTAGATGAAATCATTGAGAAAATACCTACTAATAAAGATGTGCTAGTTGTTTGTGCTAAGGAAGGTTCATCGGTAATGGTAGCGGAAATGCTATCTGATGCCGGATTAAACGTTTCATACCTAAAGGGTGGGATGAAAGCATGGAGTGAACATTTAGAGCCTGTTAAAGTGGGCGATTTAAAGGATGGTGGGGAAATCTATCAATTCGTTCGAATCGGTAAAGGGTGTCTATCTTATTTGGTTGTTTCAAATGGAGAAGCGGCCGTAATTGATGCAACACGTATGACGGATATCTTTCTAAATTTTGCCGAAAGACTGGGAGCAAAAATTACACATGTATTTGATACACATCTTCATGCTGACCATATTTCCGGTGGACGTACAATTGCTGAAAAAGCGGGTGCTACCTATTGGCTACCATCTAAGGATGCGACAGAAGTAATGTTTGACTATGAGCCACTAGAAGAAGGCAAAGTCATAACAATCGGTAACACAATGATTGATATTTCTGCATTGTATTCACCAGGTCACACCATTGGTTCTACATCCTTTGTAGTTGATAAAAAGTTCTTGCTTTCAGGCGATATTTTGTTCATTGATTCAATTGGAAGACCAGACCTAGCAGGGAAGGCAGAAGATTGGGTGGGAGATTTACGAAACACTCTATATAATCGCTACAGAGAATTATCAGACGAACTGATTGTCCTACCTGCTCATTTTATGATGATAGACGAGCTAAATGATGATGGCAGTGTATCAGAAAAATTAAGATCATTGTTTAAAAACAATCACGGTTTAACTATAGAGGATGAAGTTGAATTTAGAAAGCTAGTAACGGAAAACCTACCACCGCAGCCAAATGCTTATCAAGAAATTCGTGAAACAAATATGGGGAAAATCAATCCAGACTTGGACAATCAACGTGAGATGGAAATTGGGCCTAACCGTTGTGCAGTCCGTTAATTTTAACTAAGAGGAAAAATCGTGATGGAAGATGCAAAAGGGGTTGCGTGCCCAATGCCGATAGAAAATACAAAAAGGCAATGAAAGAAATTGAAACAGGTCAGGTAATATAAGTGCACTTAGGCGGATAAAGGGGCAAAAAATGATTTAGCAGTCTGGGAAAAATCGGGAGGGCATAACTTATTTAAACATGAGGATGAAAATGGAGTGTTAACATTTTGGATAAAAAAAGGCTGAAAAATAACGGGAGCCCAAATAAGGTTCCCTTTTTTCTAAAGAGGGGAGCAACATGGATATACATCTTATCATGACACTTTTTATCATTGGATTTGTAGGTTCATTTATTTCTGGTTTGCTAGGAATAGGGGGAGCCATCATCAACTATCCAATGCTTCTATATATTCCAGCTATGCTAGGTGTAGGTAATTTTACTGCACATGAGGTTTCGGGAATTACAGCCTTCCAGGTGTTCTTTGCGACGATTGGTGGTGTTTTGGCTTATCGTAAGGGCGGCTTTTTAAATAAAACGTTAATTGTGTATATGGGAACTAGCACGTTAATTGGAAGCTTTATTGGGGGGATTGGCTCTACTCACTTGTCTGAAAGCGGAATGAATATCGTTTATGGAATGTTAGCGCTTATTGCTGTTGTCATGATGTTTGTCCCTAAAAGGGGGAAAGATGATAGCCGTCTAGAACAAGTTAAGTTTAACAAATGGCTTGCCGCTTTATTCGGTTTTATTGTTGGTCTGGGAGCTGGTATCGTAGGTGCAGGGGGAGCATTCTTGTTAGTTCCGATTATGCTTGTGGCTTTAAAGATTCCAACGAGAATGACGATCGCCTCATCATTAGCCATTACACTTATTTCATCAATTGGAGCACTTTCTGGAAAAATCTCTACAGGACAGGTACAAATTCTCCCATCATTGATAATAGTTGTCGCTAGTTTAATAGCTTCACCATTAGGAGCTAATGCTGGGAAAAGAGTGAACACGAAGGTTTTGCAAGGATTAATCGTTATTTTACTATTAACGACAGCAGTACAGACTTGGATAGCAATTTTATAATCTTGGTTGTTGATAAGAGCAATCTTTTATATTTAAATATTCATCCTAAGAAAAGGGCTTTTCAGTCCTTTTTTACATTATTTTTCAAAAACTATTAGAGCAATAGAAAGATGAAGTACAATTAAATGTAAAAGAGTTTATTTGTTTGGGAATAACAAATACAAAAAGGAGAACTAGTATATGAATGGATGGAATAACCGTTTTAAAGATGAGAAGTATGTTTATGGAACGGAGCCAAATGAATTTCTTGCAGACATCCATAGAAAGCTAAGTTTAACTGGAGAAGCATTGGCTATTGCTGAGGGGGAAGGACGTAATGCCATCTTTTTAGCGGAACAAGGAATGAATGTAACTGCTTGGGATTATGCGGAAGCCGGGTTAGTCAAAACAGAAAAACTCGCGAAAATTAGAAATGTTAGAGTAAAAACAAAGCTTGTAGATTTAAATGATGCTAGATGGGATAAGGACAAGTGGGATGAACTTATTTGTATTTTCGGTCACTTTCCCAAGGAATTACGAAAAAAGACACTAGATAGCGTTAAAGATGCAGTAAAGCCAGGAGGGTATTTTATCTCAGAAGTCTATTCGGTTCATCAAATACCATACAAGAGTGGAGGACCACAGGATCCTGAGCTTCTTTATAGTCCTGAAGAGTTCTTAAATGCTTTTTCAAATTGGAGAATTGTTCACTTCTTTATGGGAGAGGTTATCCGAAAAGAAGGAGAGCTTCATAATGGTTTGTCACATGTCATCCAGTTTGTTGGACAGAAACCAATTGAGAGTTAGTGGTAGAATTCATGGATAAAAAATTGGTGCCAATAAAAGAATAAAACGAGGGTGGGACATAACGAAAATATTTCTAATGAAAACCGAACATTGCTTATTGCAAAAAACTATAAAAGAAAAGACTCTTTACGAAGAGGTCGGTTTTTTGTGCAAACTTTATTAAGGTTGATTGGAGCGTAAGTGCGAGACTCCTGCGGGATGCGTGGGAGAGGTGAGACCCCGCAGGTTTACACCGAGGAGGCTCACCACCCACCCCGCGGAAAGCGAGTACTGTAGCGGAAATCAACCAGAACGACTACTAGTAAAAGTAACAATGTATACAAGTATCGCTACTTACAAAAAGATACGAAGTTTAAAGCAGAATTCAAATTATTGTTCGGATTTTTCTTATGTTGATAATAACCTCTTTTTATTTTAATTTGGCAACATTCCGATAGTAAATGAATTTCTTTTGTCATAAACGTACGGTAATTGTATCAAAAGGCAAACATAAAAACAGCAGAAGGTTAAATCCTTGCAGCTTTTCTTGATTTAATGGTTCATTATTGAGATAGCACTATAGACTAATAATAAAGCCATTATAAAGTTAAAAACACTTCTATATTTCGTTAGGAACTTCTGAAAAATAGTCCCACATAAACTCCAACTAGACGAACTAATAATACCCACAATTCCTAGAAAAAGAGAATAAAAGAAGTAAAATAAGTAGGAACTGTAATAAGGATGGATAAATGATGATACTACTGTAATTCCAAAAAGAATGCCTTTTGGATTAACAAACTGTACAAAAAAGCCAATTAAAAAAAGGTTGCTATTAGCATTGTTATCAAACTCGTTATTATTTGATCCTTTGTCCGTAATCGTTTTGAATGCTAGATATAACATATAACCAACACCCAATATAGTTAAGGGCGTTTTAATCATTGGCATAATTTTTATTAGTAAATGGTTAAAAATACTGCATAGTAACACAAGTGTAAAAAAACCTAATCCAACCCCCATACAAAATTTGAGAGTCTTCTTGAATCCAAGTCTGGCAGCAAATGACATAGCCATAAAATTATTTGGTCCAGGAGTAAAGCAGTTTATTATGACAAATAAAAGAAATGGTAATAAAGGCATATATACCTCCTAATCGAGCGTTATATTGTACAAATGTATGTTATACTATTTGTATGTTATATTGTACATTATGGATGTTATACTGTAAATTGCAAAGAGGTGATGTTATGGAAGAAATCCAAAAAATATTAGGGCGAAACCTGAAAGCTATAAGAGAAAAACAAAAACTAAGTTTAGAAAAGGTTTCTGAACTTAGCGGTGTAAGTAAAGCTATGATTGGCCAAATTGAAAGAGGCGAGTCAAGTCCAACTATAACAACAATCTGGAAGATAGCGAATGGACTGAAAATTTCTTTTACATCATTAATTAATGCTCCAGAAACAGAAGCAAAAGTCGTTTTACGAAGCGATGTTCAAGTTTTATCAGAAGACGATGGGAAGTATAGAGTTTTCTCCACATTTCCATTTACAGAGGGTAAAAAGTTTGAAATATACTCAGTTGAGATAGATCCAGAGGGAAAATTAGAATCAGTTGGACATATGGAAGGGACTGAGGAATTTATTACTGTTTTTGATGGTGAGGTACTTATAAGAATAAATGGAACGAGCTATAAATTGAATAAAGATGATTCCATTAGGTTTAAGGCTGATAAACCACATTCGTATATGAATTTAAGCAATGAAATAGCCCGTTTAAGTATGACAATCTACTACCCAAATTGAAATAGTAAGAACCAGTTCTAATTGCTATAGTTTTATCATATTAAATGAATCATTATTAAAAAGCTTTAACTTCTCTAGAGTTGTAAGGCTAAGTACTAAGGTTAATTTATTTCGTTCCTTTATCAAGGAATGCCTTTTACTCTATTTAACAAATGGGTGCTTTAGTCAACAAACATACAATTCTTGTTGTAGTAATTGGGGTCATTTGTAGTATAAAAAAGGATAGATAGAGCATATTTTATTCAGCTCATCTATCCTTTATAGTTTACACCTTATAATGTCAGATATTAAACAAACATAAAATGTTAATAAGGGTTTTAAGAAAGCTTTTTTACGTGTTTTTATCGTTGTCGGTTCTCCGAAAGAGCACGGCCAATGTTTTGAAAAGTCTAGCCCTTTGTAAAATTAATAACCAATTTTATCCCTCTATGTATCGGATCCTATTTAGAATGAACCAGTTTAGTTTCTTTATATTTTCCAGGAGGACATCCTACAACCCTGCGAAATAGCTTACTAAAAAAAGCAGGATCATCATAACCGACCTTTAATGCAACATTTATGACTTTGTCGTTTGATTCGATTAAAAATTGCTTCGCCTTTTCAATTCTTATTTTATGAACCATTTCAACAATTGTGTAGCCTGTTTCCTGCTTAAACAATCTGTTTAGATGGCGTGAGCTTATATTAAATAAATGACAAAGATTTTGAATGGAGATTTTTTGATCATAGTTTCTTGATAAATACCCACATATTCTTTGAATTAAAATCTGACTATCATTCGCGATCATTTGCGACCTTACCGTACGGGAATTTCGTTCATTGTAAATTCTTGATAATAAAATTAGTAATTCAACGAGCTGCAGGCGAATTAACGTTGAGAAGCATGAATTTTCCTTCATACATTCATACATCATCCCCTCTAGTAAGTGTAAAAACCTAATTGAATAATTCCCATCTAGATTTAACAAATGATGAAACCTCTCGTTCTTATCTAAAAAGGGATGAATATAAAAATAGTCCATTGATTGGGAGACACCTAATTCCTTTAACAAGGAATCTTTAATAATTGAAGGGAGAAATAAACAATTTATGATTTCGATCGTTTGGTTCTTCTCAATTTGAAAAGTGTGTACTTCTCCTGGATTAATGATAAATACATCATTCGTTTTAATTGTATAAGATTGGCCTTCAAATATGTGATTTGCATGACCTTTCACAACATAAACCAATTCGACGAACTCATGTGAATGTTCAGGTGGAAGATTTGAAGAATCGTGATGAAATCGTTGAATCCAAAATGGAAATTCTTTTGTTTTCATATAATCACTACAATGATACTTTGTTGTCTCCATTTCCTTTCCTCCCCTAGATAAAAGATAGATACGTAAAGCTTCTCTAGGAATTCAAACATTCATACCATCTACTTGTAAGGGTTTACATTTTTACCTATTCATTTTGTCACCTCAATTACTGCCCCATTCTCCATTTGAGAACGGATTGCTGCTTCAATCACAGTCTGCGCTGCCAAGGCATCGATACCTGAACCTGAAATTTGCTCTGGTGGGACGGAATGTAAAATTTCATTAATAAACGTATCAATTCGGTTTTTAAACGTTTCATTGAACCCGTTCATCCCTGTTAAAACTGAGTTTCGAACAACCTTAATTTCAGAGCTTTTATGTGGATAAAACGTAAGATTTTCATAAACATTATCAATAACGAACCTTCCTTTGTTTCCTGCAACCTCACAATATTCAATTGGATGATTGTTATCCATATCATAGCTACCTGTTAAATGACCAACAGCTCCGGACTCGAATTCTAAATTAATCGACGCTGTTGACCATACCGTTCGTCCAGGTGCCTTTGTCATAAAAGCTTGAACACGGCGAATATCTCCTGCAAAATACCTCATTACATCTATTGAATGCGGATGAAGGGCTCTTAAGTGAATCCACGGACTTGATTCATTAGGGTTTCCTATCGTTAACTTCATATTGACGAAAAGCAATGTTCCGACCTGATCGCTATCGACTAAGTTCTTCGCCTGATAAGCGATCGGTACGAAGCGGTGGTTTAAATTACAGGCTAGCCTGACATGATTATTCCGGGCGAAATCGACCATTTCCCTTGCTTCTTGTAAGCTATTTGACAACGGCTTCTCAACTAATACGTTTAAACCTGCTTCAATCGCTGTCATCGTTGGTTCGTAGTGATGGGATCCATTTTCCTTACCGCCTGTCGCGATGCTAATAATATCAATTTGTTCATTCGCTATCATTGTTTTTAAATCTGTATAAGCGTTCACTTTAAACTCGTTTGCCACTGTTTTTACTAAAGATTCATTTAAATCACAGACTGCTACTAATTGGACATCTTTGTGCTCTTGATAATAACGACAATGAATTTTCCCGATATGATTCACACCGACAACCACTGCTTTTAACAATTTCATCACCTCTTTATTAGACGAAATGCTTCGGATTTATGAAATCACCGAAGCATTTAAGTTTAGATTACTTTCTATTTATTCTGCAGATCCTAGCTTATTCCTTTTCTTGAAGTTGCTGTGCAGTATGAATTGATCCTATATACATCGAATCATATGCTTCCTGTGATGACCTAAATGGCCCACGTTCAAGACCGTGCCAATGCAAATTCGTATACATTGGATTTATTCTTCCTGTTTCGCGTTCACGTTTGGCGATATAAGCATCCATTCTACCTAATAATAAATTGACAATTTGTGGTTCACTATCTGCAAGATTATTTAATTCCTCCGGATCCTTTATTAAATTGTACAATTCAATTTCAGGTTTAAAATGAAAATCCGGCTCAAGTGCTCGAATTAGTTTCCACTCAGGAGTACGCCAGCCATGCTTTCTCATCCATGTGCATTCGGTAATATAAAAATCTGATTCCTGCTGAAATTCTTGAGGCTTTCCCGCTATGAGCGGCATAAGATTTCGACCATCAAAGGATATATTTGCTTTAATTTCAAGAAGCTCTAATATCGTCGGCATTATATCCTTTATTAATGTAATGTCAGAAATTCTTTTCCCTTTAGGCAATTTATTAGGATATTTGATTATCAATGGAACAACTAAATTATGCTCATATAAACTATGATGATCATACCAGCATTGATGTTCATTTAATGTTTCTCCATGATCAGAGGTAATGATGATAATAGTTTCGTCCTCAATACCGAGTGATTTCACAGCTGTTAATATATTTTGTATACATGCATCCATATAAGCAATTGCCCCATCATATTGGGCATCGACATACTCAGAATCTGTACAGCCTTCAGGAATCCATGATGTTAAAAAATCTGCAAATGGTTTAAACTTTTTCATCTCATTTAATGATTCATTTGCTGGATCGTATTCATCACCGCCATAAAAGATTCTCTCATATGGCTTAGGAGGTAAGTATGGTGAATGTGGATCCATATGTCTTAAAAATAAGAAAAATGGTTTTTCATCCTCAGCAAGTCGTTTTAATTCAGGAATTGTTACCTCATTTAAATTTTCGGCTTTTGGACAACGCCCTGTTTCATCAGGCTGCCACGCTTCATAATCTAAATATTGTTGAAAGCCTCGTGATGAAGGATTTCCGGTAAAGCCTACACAAGTTGTATTGTATCCATGTTCACCGAGGAGCTCTGGGAGTGTTTTTACATGTTCTCCTAACGGTCCGTTATGTCGAAGTGCGACAACATCTGTCCCAAAGCAGTCCATCCCTGTTAGCATCGAAGCATATCCCGGTGTCGTCGGTATGCTTGGGCTGAAATGATTTTCAAAAAGAACTCCTTCTTCAGCAAATTTATCAATATGTGGTGTTGTTAAGCGGCTATACCCATAGGAGCTCATCCGGTCTCTTCTTAAACTATCAATTCCAAAAAGAATGACATTCGGTTTTTTCGTCATCATTTATTATCCTTTCTCAGCAAAATTTTCTTCTCTTGCACCTAATATTTTTAAACAAGCATTAAGATAGCCATAGCTTTCAGCAGCAACAATCGATACATCTGCTAATGAATGCTGATTCGCTCCGATGACCTCTAAAACTACAGGTCCTGAATAATTGGCATCGACCAACGCTTTACAATACCCAAATAGATTTATATCCCCACGTCCACAGGCTTGGTTCTGTATTTCCCCAGGGCCCTTTGTTCTCCCTTTGCAATCTCTTATATGAATATGCTTCACTCTTTCTATTACTCTTGTTATCTCTTCTTCAGGGTTTTCATTTCCTCGATAAATATGGCTCGGATCCATATCTATCCCAAACGCAGGAGAGGAAATTTCCCGCATTGCCTGCAAAGTTGTCGGTGTATTATAAATTGCATTTCCTACATGAGCTTTTACACAAAGTGTTACACCATATGTCTCTGCGATTTTTGTTAAACGATTTAGGGTATCAATTGATTGCTGAAGATCTCCCTCTACTCCTGATTTCCCGCCAGGCCCCACATTTATAATAGGTATTCCAAGCTCTGCCCCTGCTTCAAATGCCTTTATTAGCCTTTCCTCATCAAGTGATGCTACTTCCATCGATAAAATTTCAAGACGATTTTCCGTAGCAATTGAACGTATGTCATCAGCTTGTTCCTTCCAGCGATCTAATTCTAAATGCTCACACATTCCTTTAATAGCTGATATTTCAACTCCGTCATACCCAGATAAAGCGATTTGTCTTGCCGCAGTTGCAAAATCAAAATCTTTAAACAATACAGAGTTTACACCAAGCTTCATCATTTAACCCCTCCCGCAATAAGCTCTACATCTTTTACATTTACAATCGTTCCTGTTTCAAATGACTTAATAGCTGCTTCAATAATAAATTGAGCTTTAAGCGCATCCTCTCCTGATCCGTCAATTTCATCATAGGAAGCACCTGTAACTAATTGGTCGATAAATGCATGAATTCGGCTTTTAAATGTTTCAGGGAATGCTCTCATCCCGCCAAGATAACGATAGCTTTCTGTTTCGATGCTTGCTCTTGGGTAAAAAGTTAATTGTTCACATGCATCCTCTAGTACAAATCTTCCCTTTGAACCGACAACCTCACAAAGCTCTAATCCATAGCTGGCACCTGCATCATAACTGCCTACCAGATTTCCGATTGCACCATTTTCAAATTCAAGAATTATTTGTGCATTTGACCAAATCTTTCGTCCTTCCCCTTTCATCATAAAAGCTCCTACCCGCTTTACATCACCACAAAAGTATCGAATGACATCAAAGGAATGTGGGTGTAACGCACGCAAATGGAACCATGGTGAGGTTTCAATTGGGTTGTTAATCCACATCCTCATATTAATCATGTGAAGCTTACCAAGACGGCCACTTTCCACCCAAGCCTTTGCCTTTTCCGCTGCAGGTGTAAAGCGATGATTTAGATTTACTGCATATGGAATCTTCTTTTCGCTTGCCAGCTCAACCATTTGTTTGCCTTCCTCGATGTTATTGGATATCGGCTTTTCACCTAAGACGGGAATCCCTGCATTTAATAGCTCCATCGTTGGCGCAAAATGCTCTCCTCCATTTTCCTCCCCCTTTGTGCATACGCTTACAAGATCGAGCGCTAAGCCACTAGCAAGCATGTCACTTACACTGTAAAAGACAACTCCACCAAATTTTTCTGCTGCTCTGTCAGCCTTTTCCTTTACGATGTCACATACTGCGACGATATCTGTATTCGGATTTTCCTTATAGACAGACGCGTGAATGCTTCCTATATTTCCAACACCTACAATCGCTACTTTTAACGTCATTTATCCATCCCTCACTTTTTTATCGTTTCATTCATTTCTATTCAATTGGAAATCCCATTGTTGTAAATAAGGCAAGTGCTTCTTGGGAAGTATCTAATCTGCTATGTTGAACAATAATCGGTACTGTACTATCAACTTTTATTGCATATGGCACATCTCTTGGAACCTCTTTCCCCTGTTGATCGGTCAGTTTGTCTAAGCGAATATGATGGGTTCTTTCAGATCCACATTCTGAAAAGAAACGCTCCATTGGCTCGAGATCTTCAAAATAAAAGGTTAATTGAATTTCTGCCAATTGGTCTGTTAAATTGAGGACACAGACGGCTTCATGACTGATTTGATTACCAATACTTTTCGGCTGCAAAAAACCATCTGGTATAATCCAAGTCTTTTTCCCTATCAACTCACATCCCCCTTTTTCTTATTTCATAGGATAGTTAAATCATAGCTTTAACCACGCTTATCATCATCGCCCATTCTGCCACTTTCATGGTGGATTCAGCCATTTTCACTTTTTAGCGCCATATTATTTACTTTTGCTTTGTAAGTCGATTTAAAAAATGGATTTTAAAAAACATCCCATGTTATATTTTAACTGCCCCTGAAGTTAGTCCCTTCATAAATAGTCTCATTGTAAATAAGAAAAGAATAAGCAGTGGTAAAGATGCAATAGTGTAGCCGGCAAACATCGGACCATATAATGTTTGTGAAACGAATTGACTTTCGAACTGAATCAACCCTACTGTAATTGGGAATTTTTCTGGATTACTCATCAACACAAGTGGCATCATATATTCATTCCAAATTGACAGCAGATTCCAAATCGCCATCGTTCCGATAATCGGCTTTGATAGCGGGAGAACAATTTGCCAAAATACACGAAGCTCTCCACACCCATCAATACGTGCTGCCTCAAATAACTCTTCGGGTAATGAAGCAAATGATTGACGAAAAACAAATATAGTAAATGCCTGACCGCCTGCTGCAAAGGCAATAATTAATCCAATATATGAGTCTAACAAGCCAAAGCTTTTAATTAATAAAAATAATGGGATTAACGTTAGCAATCCTGGGATCATTAGCAATGCGACGACTGACATATAAAGAAAATTCTTACCCTTATACCTTAATCTCGCAAACGAGTAACCAGCTAAAGCAGATGTTGCGATAATAATCAAGACACTGGCGATACCAATAAACACTGAATTAAAGATATATTCTCCAATTGCCTCCCAGGCGGTTGCATAATTTTCAAAATGTAAAGGGAACGTAATGCCAAAAAAGTTACGATAAAATTGGCCATTTGTTTTAAACGAAGTAATGAGCATATAGAAGAATGGATACAATGCAAGAAAGGCCAGCAAAATAAGGACAATATGGCTCCACAAATCTTGCCTAATCGTTTTTAGCATATTATAACTCCTTTCTTTTTAAACTAAGCTTTATATTCAGTACTTGGATTAATATATTTCATTTGAATCCAAGTTAAAATAAGGACAATCACAAAGATAATCATTGAAACAGCCATTCCTAAGCCAAATTCACCGTTCTGGAAAGCAAGGAAATACATATATAGCCCTGGAACATATGATGAATAACCTGGACCACCATTTGTCATAACAAGTGGCAAGGTCACATTTTGCAGCAATTGAATCACGGTTAAAATGAGAATTAGCTTCACTTGCCCCATTACCAATGGAATTTCAATTTGAAAAAATCTTCTTACCCTTGTAATCCCATCAAGCTTAGCAGATTCATATACACTTTCAGAAATAGATTGTAATCCTGCATAAAAGATTAATAAATTAAATGGAACAACAAATGGAAATCCGACAAACATTAACGCGTAGAGGGCGATATGAGGATCTCCAAGCCAGTTTTGGATCAGCCCTTCAAGACCTAATGATTTAAGTAACGTATTCAGTACACCTACATTAGGGTCATAAATAAAGCTCCAAATCATAAACATAACAATTCCTGGCACAACAACTGGAATGACGAATAACACTCTGTAAATATATTGCATTCTTTTACTTTTTAAATGAAAAATCATAACAGCGACAATGAGCGGAATTAATAATTCAACAATTACTTTTACAACTGTCCATATCCCAACATTTTTCATTGATATTAAAAAAATCTTGTCTTTGAATAGCG
Source organism: Metabacillus niabensis (assembly GCF_902829255.1). Lineage (GTDB taxonomy): Bacteria > Bacillota > Bacilli > Bacillales > Bacillaceae > Metabacillus > Metabacillus niabensis. Next base: position 17,974 of record NZ_CADEPK010000298.1, read on the forward strand.
TTAAATAATTTTGAAACCCAGTAAATTGCGGTTGATTAAATCCATCCCAATTCGTAAAAGAAAACCCAATTGCAATTAATGCCGGATAATACGTGAATGTAATTAAAAGAATAAAAGAAGGAATTAGCATTCCATAGCCAGATTTCCAGTTATAACGCAGCTTTCCTCGCTTTTTTCTTTTTATGGCTCTATCACTTTCAAGAGGTTGGACTGTTTCAGGCATAAGCACATCTCCTTTCATCTAGAAGAGGGTGGCTCAAAAAAAGGTTCAAACCCTGCAATCACAATATTTTAGACTAATGATAAGGTTACTTTACTACATACGGGGGTCAGACCCTTTTGAGTCACCTTCTTTAATTCATCACTGTTTTTTACTCATCCAAGTATTCTGATAAATCCCAATTATTTTGTTGAATTAAAGCATCAGCCGTTTTTTCCATTTCCGTATCAGCTACCTTGGCAAATTCCTCTAGAGACGTTTCTCCTAAAATATAGCTTTGGAAGGCTCGATAAATCGCATCAAGCTCTTTGTTTTCAAGATTGATCCCGCCAAATACACTTTGTAACGGCTGATTCGTAAGATCTGATAAAGCTTTTAGCTCTTCTATCGGTTCTGCACCTGCAACGGTTGGAACATTTTCGCCTAGCTCATTCACAATTTCCTCATTATGGTCTGGTGTTGTTAAATACATCAACCAATCGACAATTGCTTTTTCCTTTGCTGGTGTTAATGAATTATTCGCCTGTTTAGTAGGGACTGCATATTGGAAGGAAGCACTTGGTCCGCCAATTGAAGCAGATGAATCAAAGTCGGTAGCAAATTCCGAAATCACTTTATCTGGATATGGGTTTTTAAACGATGACCATTCAAAGTCTGGTTCAGCTGATTTTATTTGCTGAGATGCCCATGAACCATCAAAATACATTCCAACCTCACCAGTAAGAAAAGCAAGCATCGTTCCTTGTCCATTTGAGTCTCCTCCAGTAAAATCAGGCTGCCAATATTGGGAGAAGTCCTTTAAAATTGGCCAAATCGCCATCCATTTTTCATTTTCCGAGCCAAATATCCCCTTTTTAATTGCAATAACTTGATCCTGATTCGTAATTCCCTCATTGCCTGTAAAGCGAAGCTCATCATACTCATCTGCAAAAAAGTTTGTGAAAAATAAACGAGTTAACCATGTGATACGGTCCGTTCCTGTTGGAGTTGAAGCAAGATTCCATGCAAACGGAATGTATCCAGCATCCTTTAGCTTTTGGGCAGCTTCGATAAATTCAGACCATGTTTCAGGAGTTTTCTCAATTCCTGCCTTTTCAAACGCCTCTACATTATAATAAGTAGCCGTCCCAACATAATCTCCATTAATGACATACGTGCTTCCATCAGCTGATTTTGTATCTGAAATGATTTGTTTATTTAGAAGCTCATTCCAAGGTTTATTGTCTACATATGGATTTGGATCATCTAAATACTTTGATAAGTCTGTTAACGTCCCTTTAGCTAAGGCAGTATTTGCATCATACCATTGACTCCATATAATATCGGGAAGTTGACCACCGGATGCCTTTGTTCGAACCCATGTCATATAGTCTTGATCAGCGGGCAGCGGTTTAATAAACTCAATTTTGATACCTGTTTCTTTTTCATACTCCTCTGCAAGCTTCTTCATGACAGTCGCTGGCTTTTGATTAGCGTTTAATATTCTATTTGGGCTATACGTTCCGGCATACATTTTGATTGTTCCTTTAAATTCCCCTTCAGACTGTTCTTCATTCTCTTGTGAGGTGCTCGGTACAATGCAACCTGATAGCATTGAAATCATGAATACGATGATAAGCGAAAGCATTGATAATTTCTTAAAGCCTTTCATTTTTATCCCCCCAATTAGTTTAAACTTCATGAATAAATTCAAGCTTACAATATGTCCAAAAGTTTCTATGAAGCTACTTTTGTAAGAAACGATTTTCTTTAACATGTTTATCAATTTTGTCCCGCTGTGGATTTGCCTTCCACTCATCCCAGGTTAAGTCGTATTGTGATAAAACCTTTTCTATTCTTTTTCTAAAAGGTAATCCCTCTTCCCTTATAACCAATTTCATCGGATCCTCTCGCTCGCCAAGCTTACAATGTATCCAGGCTGTTAATTTTCTTTTAAAGCTATCTATTTTATCTGGTAAAAGCTCCGCAAGATTTGTTTCTTCATTTGGATCAGTTAATAGATCATAGAGTTCAAAAGCTGGTCTTGTAAAAGGACCTGGATCATATGTTTCAATGTATTTATATCGGTCAGTTCGGATTCCCCTTGACGCTTGCCATGCACACTCACTTAAATAAATTTCAGAATGAACGTTGTTCGCTTTCCCTTCAATGATTGGCCAAAGACTTTTACCGTCTATACCTTTAGGGAGCTCAATATTCAATGCATCCAATATCGTTGGCATTAAATCAACGTGTTGGACGAGCTGTTTTATTCTTAAACCTTCTTTTACTACTCCAGGCCAACGAATAATGATCGGGACATGGACAGTAGCCTCATAAAGCCCACAATGATCCCAATAAATATCATGTTCTGTTAAACTTTCACCATGGTCACCAAATAATATAAGCATTGTGTCATCTTTAATCCCCTGCTGTATGAGAAAATCATCTAACTCTTTAATTATGTCATCCAAATATCTAATTTCCGCATCATATAAAGCGCTTACATAATTAGCGTCAGTAATATCTCCAAGCAAATCAAAATGGTGATACTTAAAAAATGGATATGCAGGATGATTAAAGGCAGGTGTCATACTTTTATTTGCTTTGTCATATGGATCCCGACCTTGTTGATAAAATTGCGGGACATATTGTTTAGGTGGTAAATAGGGTGTATGCGGATCCCAATAATGAAGGAACAGAAAAAAATCCTCATCTTTATGCTCGCGAATCCACGGCTTTGCCAATGCATTTACTGTTTTCCCATCAATCCATCTTGTTTGCCCAATTGTGTTGATATAATATTGATAGCCTCTAGCAAACCATTCCTTTAAATGATATAAATTATCGACAGCTGCTGTTGTAAAACCAGACTTTCTCATAATTGTTGGAAGCCAATCATATTCCTTTTGTAAGTAAGTTGTTTGTGCACCATGTGATACTACACCTGTTGAAAGACCTACTTTGCCAGTAAATATACTAGTATGCGCAACCTCTGTTGGTATATCAGAGGCGAAGGCCTGTTCAAAAAGGACACCTTGTTTAGCAATCTGATCAATGTATGGGCTTGTTGATAACTCATACCCGTAGCAGCCTAAACGCTTTGCCCTTAATGTATCAAGTGAGATCATAATGATTTTCAAGTGCTATCCCCCCTTTTCGTCTTTTAAAAGCATTGATTTGTCTATTTCCCTATTAATATCATAAAGGCAACCGAGGGCAAATTCATGGTCAATTACGTCATGTTATTGGTTGATTCAGCCATTATGAAATAGATTTATTTCTAATAAAATTTGGCTCTGTGAAACGTTGTTGTCGATTTCCTTTCTTTAATAAGAGCATATAAAAAAACCTCCTTCTTATAGAATAGGAGGTTAACTACATTATGCTTAGCTAATAAAAACGAAACGCTCTCTAACCATACAGTACCCCTGAAACATATAACACAACAGGTAACGTAACTAAACTTAATACTGTGCTAAAGAGAGTTGCCGTTGAAACAAATTGCGGCTCTGTATCATATTGCAAGGCATACATTGTAGTATTTGCAGCAGTTGGCATTGCCGATAAAACAATCATAATTTGCTTTAGTAAATCATCGATCGGGAGGAATAGCGTAATGACATAAGCAATGACAGGAGATAGTAATAATCGTAAGCTTAACGACAGTGACAAAGGTGCAATCTCGATTTTTTTTGCAGATATGTTTGCAAGCTGCATTCCAAGAATAATCATAATCGTTGGGATAGATGCATTTCCAACCATTTCGATTGCTTCCATAAACGACCCACTAACTGGAATGTGTAAAAATTGAAAAGTAATACCTAGGATCGCACCATATACAATTGGTACTTTTACAACCTCCTTAAATGCCTTTTTCATGCCACCGCCTTCAGGTGAGCCTTTTGCAGCATAATATACGCCAACTGTACACATTAATAATTGCTGAATGACCATAATGATGACGGCATAATGTAACCCTGCTTCACCAAAAGCAAAAAAGATAAGCGGTGTTCCATAATTCCCATTATTCATGAAAGCAGAAGCTAAAATCATGCTGCATGTGCGTTTAAGCGAGTACCCTCTAATAAAGGCGATGAAGTAAATGAAAACGATGATACAAAAAGCGAGGCCAACTGTATATAACGTCATGATTGCATAATCCATTGTTAGCTCTGCTGCATAAAACGTTTGAAAGGCTAAAAACGGCAACATTAAATAAATCGCCATAACCGATAATGGCTTTGTATCAAATCCGATCAGCTTCTGACCAACAAATCCGATACCAAAAATAAAGAAAATTGGGATTAATACTGTAATAAATTCCACTGTATCACCATGCCTAACTATCAATCTATTTTTTCAGTATTATACGAATGTTTGAGATAAGCTGCTTTGTTAAACCGCCTTTATGTTAATCTTATGCTCTTGTAATGCATAATAGATTTTCTTAGCAAACCGAACCGCATGCTCACTATCTCCATGAATACAAATCGTATCAGCCTGAATTGAGATTTCCTTCCCTCCTGTTGTCATCACTTTATTTGTTTTGATCATTTTTAACACCTGTTCAACAGCAGTTGTCTCATTGTTGATTAAGGCAGCCTCTTCATTTCGTGGTGTTAAAGTACCATCCGCTTGATAAGTTCGGTCTGCAAATACTTCATTTGCTGTTTTCAAGCCATACTTTTCTCCAGCTGCAATTAGCTCACTTCCAGATAGCCCATACAAAATAAGCTCTCGGTTTATTTTATAAATGGCCATCGCAATAGCTTCTGCTAACTTTTTATTCACTGCAGCCATGTTGTAGAGTGCACCATGTGGTTTAACATGGTGCAGCCTCCCACCTTCAGCAGTAACGAAACCATTAAGAGCTCCGATTTGATATAGAACTATATCGTACGCCTCCTCAGGTGTTATCGAGATCGTTCTGCGACCAAACCCCTTTATATCATCGAACCCTGGGTGTGCACCAATTTTCACTGAATGCTCCAGTGCAAGTCGGACTGTTTTTTTCATCGTTGTCGGGTCACCTGCATGAAACCCACAGGCAATATTGGCTGAGGAAATAAACGAGATGAGCTCATGATCGGCGCCAAATGAATAGCTCCCGAAACTCTCTCCCATATCACAATTAAGATCAATTTGTCGCATAAGAAAGCCCCCTTATTTTTAATGCGAGACTCGTTTTTAAAAGCAAAAATTCACGTTCTCTTTTGATTAATTCATTTTGCGCTGTTTCTATTGATATTCTTTTAAATGTAAGCTTTTTACCTGGCATTACTTGAGCTAATGACGGCATGGAAATTGTCGCAACGTAACCGACTTTAGGGTACCCTCCAATCGTTTGCCGATCAGACATTAATACAATTGGCTGACCATCTTCTGGAACTTGAATCGTTCCTTTTGGTACAGCTTCTGATAAAAGATCTTGTGGAGCAGCTAACTGTAAAGCAGGCCCTTGCATTCGGTAGCCCATTCGATCGGAATTTGGCGAAACTGTATAGGAGGCAGATTCAAATTTGGCAACTGCCTCTTTAGTAAACTGGGCAAATTGTTGCCCCTTTATAAAGTTAATTTCATGATGGTTGTTTACATATGAACTGAAGAAAAATGGGATAGTCCAGTTTACCGTCATATATGAAGATGCATTGATTCTCTTTTTAAAATAACTGAGTAGCTTATTTGTCATGCTAGAATAATGAGGAGAGCATTTTATTACATCCCCACGTTGCAGCGGACGTCCTTTATATCCTCCAAATCTTCCTCTACTATACGTACTACGACTATTCATAACGATTGGAACATCAATTCCTCCCGCAACAGCTAAATAAACTCTACATCCTTGAATCGGCCGTCCAAATCGAAGAATTGCACCTTCTTTCACATAAATAGGTCTCCATAATGGAATTGGCTGATGATCAATTGTTGCTGACAGATCTGCACCACATACTGCGATTACACAACCATGTTCAAACTGAATGGTTGGACCAATTATCGTTATTTCTAATACAGCATCATTTTCTTTATTACCTATTAGGACATTGGCAATTCTTGCTGCCATTTCATCCATCACACCTGAACCACTAACCCCAAATTGTTGGAATTTATTTCTTCCTAAATCTTGAACTGTCGTTAACAAACCTTGGTCAAGAATCTTTAACGTCACGTTCATTCACCATCCCATTCATCATATTGTTCAGCTGTTATCGGTTTAAAGCGAACAATATCCCCTGCCTTTAAAAGGGTTGGTTCGTTTTTGTTATAATTAAAAAGCTGTAACGGGGTACGTCCAATGATTTGGCAGCCTCCAGGACTTTCAAGAGGATAAATTCCTGTCTGCCTTCCACCAATCCCAACACTTCCTGCCGGGATCGCTACTCTTGGCGTTTGTTTTCTCGGGGTTGCAAGACGCTCTGACATGCCACCTAAATAAGGAAAACCTGGCGTAAACCCGACCATATAAACAACATATTCATGATTTGAATGAAGCCTGATTACGTCTGACTCTGAAAGCTTATGGTATCGTGCAACTTCAGTAAGATCTGGTCCATATTCACCACCATAGCAAACAGGGATTGTTATTATTGTAGGTGGATCATTTCGCGACACCTTCTTGCTTTGTAGCTTTTGCTTTATTTGCATGACAACGTCTTCATAAATCGATAAGTTCAAATACTTCCTTTTCACGTCAAAAGGGCTGTAGTAAATCGTTACTGCTGTAAAGCTCGGAACGGCTTCAATCATTCCTGGAAAAGGCTCTAAATCCAAAAGCTTCGTGAGGCTAATAATTTCCTCATGAAGCTCTTGATTGATTTCATCTCCAAAACTAACAGTAATTGCTTGATCACCTTGAGGATAAAAGCGGATATGCTCCAATGTCTTAAAGCCTCCTAACTGTTACTATAAACGATAGTTTTAAGATGTAAAAAAGGGCTGTCCTCCTCTGCTAGTCAATCCCCACCAAACCTTTTATAGCTTTATGATTGGTGGGGATGACATTTGCTCTTTTAGACAATCCCTCTATTTATCTATTTAATTACGAATTTGCCCATTACCATAAACAAAAAACTTCGTTGATGTTAAAGCATTTAACCCCATTGGTCCTCTAGCGTGTAGCTTTTGGGTACTGATTCCGATCTCTGCTCCGTATCCGAACTCTGAACCATCTGTAAAACGGGTTGATGCATTATGATAAACTGCAGCTGCATCAACTTTATTTAAAAACTTATTTGCATGCTCTTCATTTTCAGTAATAATTGCTTCAGAATGATTTGTACCATATTTATTAATATGCTGGATTGCTTCATCAACAGTTTTTACGACCTTCACACTTATGGATAAAGCAAGATACTCAGCGTACCAATCCTCTTCTGTAGCAGGTTTTGCTGCACCAAATAGACTTTTCACAGCTTCATCACCGTATATTTCAACATCACGATCATGGATTGCTTCAAGTAATTCCTTACCATAGCGAGCAAACCAGTTTTCCTCAATTAATAGTGATTCAATAGAATTACAAACCGATGGACGCTGAGTTTTGCCATTGATTACAATGCTTTCGGCCATTTTATAATCTGCCGTTTGGTCAATAAATACGTGACAATTCCCCGCTCCTGTTTCAAGTACTGGAACAGTTGCTTCCCTTACAACAGTGTCAATTAAATTCTTTCCACCGCGAGGAATTAAAACATCCAGATATTCCTTCATATGAAACAGATCCTTTGCTGTTTCTCTGCTCGTATCTTCAATTAATTGAATCGCCTCAACAGGAACCTGACTAGCTTCTAATGCTTTATGGATAGACTTCATTAATGCCTTGTTTGAAAAGCTTGCAGAAGAGCTTCCTCTTAAAATGACCGCATTTCCTGTTTTTAACGTCAATGTAGCAGCATCAACCGTTACGTTTGGTCTTGCCTCATAAATCATCCCAATAACTCCGATTGGCACGCGATTTTTCTTAATAAGGAGGCCATTTTCCTTTTCTATCGTTTCTAATGTATCACCTACTGGATCCTTCAATTGGATTAACAACTGGATTGCCTCCGCCATATCTGTAATCCGTTTTTCATTAAGCATGATGCGATCAAGAACACTTTCTGATAAGCCATTTTTTCGTCCTGCATCAAGATCCTTTTGATTTTCTTGAATAATGAATTCCTTGTCTACAAGTAATTGCTCTGCAATTTTAGCTAATGCTTCATTTTTTGCTTCCGTTGACATATCTACCATTACAAAACTTGCTTTTTTCGCGGCTTTACCTTTTTCTAATACTTCACTCATGTTTGATCTCCTCCCTCTATGCTTTTACCCATTTATTACGATGAATAACAACGATCGATGATAAAACCTCATCTTTACTTAATTCTTCGCTTCTTTTCCCCATGATTTTTTGTAATTCCTCTGCAGAGAAAAGCACTTCACCTTTTCCAAGAATTCCATTTGGGCCAATTACTTCAACGACATCACCTTTTTGAAAGCTTCCAGTAAAATTGAAGATTCCAGCGGGAAGCAGGCTTTTTCCTTTGTATAATAACGCTTCCTCTGCTCCTTGATCAACATAGATCCAACCTGATACCTCTGAATGAAATGCAATCCATTGTCTACTGTTATTAATGGAAGATAGCCCTTCCTTCCCGATATATGTTCCATCTCCATCACCATGAAGTATCGTAAGAAGCTTTTCCTTGCCCTTCCCTAATCCGATAAACACTTGAACACCTAATGATATCGCTGTTTTAGCAGCCATCAGCTTTGATTTCATTCCACCTGTTCCTACCTTAGAACCTGAGCCACCAGCGGCATTTAGCATTTCATCCGTAACTTCCGGTAAGTAGTCAATTTTTTTTGCTAACGGATTTTTTCGTGGATTTTCATCATACAAGCCATTAATATCTGTTAGAATGATGAGCTGGTCTGCGTGGATTAACCCACTTACGAGTGCCGAAAGCATATCATTGTCTCCAAAGGTAAGCTCCTCAACTGAAACCGTGTCATTTTCATTTATTATCGGTAAAATTCCACGCTCCAGCAATTCCGATATTGTCGCATATGCATTTTTGTATCGCTCCTGTTTCGAAAAGTCATTCCTTGTTAACAAGATTTGCGCAGGTACAATGTTATATTGAGCAAACATGTCTATATAAGATTGGACAAGTAAACTTTGCCCAACTGCAGCTGCAGCTTGCTTTCCTTTTAAAGTTGTTGGTCTAGTTGGATAGCCTAATCGAGCGAAGCCAGCAGCTACTGCACCTGATGAAACGAGCAATACCTCGTGTCCTGCTTCTCTAAGCATCGCTACAGCCTGCACATGATCAGAAAATTTTTCTTGGTCAATTTGTCCTTTCGCATTCGTTAATGAGCTACTGCCAATTTTGACAACGATCCGCTTCTTTTCCATGATTATTTCTCCTCCGTAACATTCTCTTACCTACGGATGTAACTTAATATAAAAAAGCTCCTTTCATCCTAATAAATAAGGACGAAAGGAGCTCTGCTTCCGTGGTACCACCTTGCTTGGATGTTGCTACCAACATCCCACTTTACCCATTAACGCTGGGAAACGCCTATGTTTACATAGGACTAAAAGAGGTAGGTTCAGCGGCTTTATTGTATGAAGTCTTCCAGCTTTAAACTTCACTCTCTGTAACAAAAAGGGACGCCTACTAGTCCTCTATATACGTTCAATGTTTATTCTTAATTTTATTATACGTGGATTTTATTGCTTTTTCTATACCATCTTTAAGCAATTCTTAATTTTCACCTATTATGACGATAAATAGAGCAAGTGTCAAGGCAGTTAAATGATTTTCCAGTAATTTTTCTGATTAATCACATTATTATCCTTTCTCTATTTTAGTTATTTTCATTTCCTTCCATTTCCCATATTTATAATACCCATAGGCAAAAGCACTGCTAATGACAAAGCTTACACCCATTCCAACTGCAATGCCATTCTCTCCTAACGATAGGGAACATAAATAAGTTAACGGGACTCTTAATACCCAAAACGAAATAAGATTTAGGACTAGAACTTGCAGCATCGCTCCTGCAGCTCTAACAATTCCGTTTAAAATAAAATTAATACCTAAAAACGGATAAAAGAAGGCAATAATTTGCAAATACCTCATCCCAAAATGAACGGCTGCTTCCTCATCAATAAATAGACCGATTGCAAGCTTTGCACATCCAACAACTATAAAACTAATGATAAACATAATGAACAAATTCATTAGGACACCGTATTTGGCAATCTGATGGACACGATTCCATTTACCCGCACCTATATTTTGCCCTGCCATACTATTTACAGCCGTCCCGAGTGCCATCGCCGGGAGCATAATAATACTATCTAATCGTTGCGCTGCTCCAAATCCCGCTACAACATTATCACCAAACGTGTTGACAACACCCATTATCGCCATCACACCAGCTGAAATCACGGTCATTTGTAGACCTGATGGAATACCTAGCTTTAAGATTGTGAAGACTTCATTTCTTTTCGGTAATTTTGGCATCGTAAAGGGAACAAGACGTCTGTTAATAGAGTCAATCATCCCGTACAAAAATGCAACTCCTTGTGAGATAACAGTTGCATATGCAGCACCATCAATTCCTAAATTAAAGCTATGAATAAAAATCGGATCAAGAATTGCATTTAATACAACAGCGATCGCAACATAACGGATTGGTGTTTTGCTATCACCAAGTGCACGCATCACCGTTCCAATGAAGTTATAGCCAAATAAAAAGAGGATTCCAATAAAATTGATTTGCAAATACACAGTTGCATCAGAAATCATTGATTCTGGTGTCCCAAGCATTGTTACGAGCCATTCTGAACATAAATAGCCAATTATCCCTAACGCAATTGATAAAAATAAAAGGACGACAACAAAGGCATTTACATAGCTTTTTAATCCTTCATCATTCTCTTGTCCTTTATGCTGAGATAGGATTGTTAATGTTGCATTATTAATTCCTATAATGAACGATAGTATCGTGAAAATAATTGTACTTGAAACAGAAATAGCCCCTAAAGCATTTGCTCCTAATAGATTACCAACCCATAAGCTATCGATAAACTGATAGGAAACTTGCAATAAGTTTGTTAGCATGATAGGAAGGGAAAATAACCATATTTGCTTTCCAACTTTCCCTTCAGTAAAATCATGTTGAGCCATGTTTATTCACTCCCTCACGTCAATCCTTTTCATCTTACCATAGCTTTTTTACTGTAAGCATTTGCTATGCTTACAATAAATAGAAATCCGTGATAACGGAGCCAGGTTAACCTGTTTTAATAGTTTCCAAAGAAAAAAGGATACCACATTAAATTAGTGATATCCTTCTCTCTTATGATTTGATTCGATATACTCTTGCTTCATATGGCTTCAATGTGAAAACATTCACAGAATCATGGTCTTCTACTTCGTAATTCGCTAACAAAAGGTCGTTAGAATGAACATGGAAAGCTAAATGTTCCTCCCAAGTCGCCATCGTTTCTGAAAGATTTGCAAACACTACAACTTGATTATCTTCTGTTGTTCGTGTATAAGCATATATTTGTGGGTGATCATCAAGGATAAGATTATATGTTCCATATGTGAATACTTCATTTGCCTTTTTTAAGCGAATCATATTTTTATAAAATTGCAGCACTGAACGGTTATTTTCCTGTTGAGCAGCTACATTAATTTCTTTATAGTTTTCATTTATTCCTATCCATGGTGTCCCAGTTGTAAAACCTGCATTGACTTCAGAAGACCATTGCATTGGCGTTCGCGAATTATCTCTGCTTGATGCCCAAATGATTTCCATAACCTCTTTATGTGACATACCTTCCTCACGTTTAAAACGATAGAGATTTTTTGTGGCAACATCATTATAGTCTTCAATATGATTGAATTTCACATTTGTCATACCTATTTCCTGGCCTTGATAGATAAACGGTGTTCCTTGCATAAGGAAATACATTGCTCCTAATGCAGTCGCACTTTCATACCAATATTCCTCATCATTTCCCCATGTTGAGACTCTTCGCGGCTGGTCATGATTTTCGATGAATAATGCATTCCACCCTTTATTTTCAAGACCTTTTTGCCATCTCGATAAAACATCCTTTAATTCTATTATATCTAATTTCTTTTTCTTGCTTGCATCCCATAAAGTTAAATGCTCAAATTGGAAGACCATATTGAACTTCCCATTTTCCTCGCCGACCCATTCATCCAAATCCTTTTCATTGTCAGCGCTAACACCATTCGCCTCACCAACGGTCATAATATCATATTTCACAAAGGTTTCTTCCTTTAATTCCTTTAAATATTTATGGATTCCCTCAACGTTCATATGTTTTTCATAGGATGGGACATATTTTAGACCTTTTTCATTCGGCATATCCTTTAGGCCTTCTTCTTTATTAATATGGCTAATCGCATCGACTCGGAATCCATCAATTCCTTTGTCAAGCCACCAATTGATCATCTGATATAAAGAATGACGAACCTCTTCGTTCTTCCAATTTAAATCAGGCTGCTTTGTTGAAAAGATGTGCATATAATATTGACCTGTTTTTTCATCATATTCCCATGCCGAACCATTAAAAATGCTTTCCCAGTTATTTGGCTCTTTTCCATCCTTTCCGTCCCGCCAAATATACCAATCTCGCTTTGGATTATCCTTTGACGAGCGTGATTCAATAAACCATGGATGCTCGTCACTCGTATGATTTATCACTAAATCGATAATTAGCTTCATCCCGCGTTTATGGACCTCAGCTAAAAGCTCATCAAAATCAGCCATTGTTCCGAATTCATCTAAAATATCCTGATAATCGCTTATATCGTATCCATTGTCATCATTTGGAGATTTGTACATCGGACAAATCCAAATGACATCAATTCCGAGCTCTTTAATATAATCTAATTTGGAAATCATCCCTTGAAGATCTCCGATTCCGTCACCGTTTGAATCCATAAAGCTTCTTGGATAAACTTGATAGGCTACGGCTTCTTTCCACCATGCTTTCTTCATGTTGATTCCTCTCTTTAACCTAATTATTTATCAAATTATGATTGTCTTCGTTCACATGATTTTCTCTCAATAAATTTCGTTGGGATCGTAATTCTCTTTGGTAATGTATCAGGCTTTTCTATTTTTTCAATAAGGCAGCTCGTTGCTTCAAAACCTAGCTGGTCAATACAAATATCAACTGATGTTAATGGTGGTTTTGAATGTTCTGAGAGCATTAAGTTATTGAAACTAACAATTGAAATATCTTCAGGCACTTTAATGTTCATGTCTCCTAAATGACTAATCATTTCATATGCTATAAGATCATCCTGTGTCACAAGCGCAGTAGGAGGTGAATCTAAAGACATAAGTGATTTTAGCGCTTCTTTTCCATTATCTTTAATAAATTCTTCATGTACCATATAGTCTTTATTAAAAGGTATACCTGCTTCATTAAGGGCTAGCTTATATCCATTAAGGCGGTCAATTGTCACAACAAAGTCAAGGCTGCCACCTACAAATGCAATATGACGATGACCGAGCTCGATTAAATATTTTGTTACTTGCTTTGTTATGAAAATGTTATCGTTATCAACAAAGGTAATTCGCTCTTCATTTTGATCAGGACGCCCAACGACCGTAAAAGGAAAATTAGTTTCCTGTAGAAATTTCATCGTTTTATCATTGATTCGTGAATAGAGGAGGATAACACCATCAACACGTCTCCCTTGAACCATAGACGTTACTTCTGCATAAATCTCTTCTTCCGTGGATCCTGTTGATAAATAAATTCCATATTTATTCGCATGGGCATTTTTACTTATTCCTCTTAATACTTCTGGGAAGAATGGATTTTGGAATGCATGGTAAGCCGAATTTGGCATAATGACTCCAATAGATTGCGTACTTTTTGCCGCAAGACTACGCGCTTGAAAGTTTGGATAATATCCTAGCTCCTCCATCACTTCACGAACACGCTTTTTCGTTTTTTCACTTATACGCGGGCTATTCGCGATCACCCTTGACACCGTAGATGGTGCAACATTTGCCTTTTTGGCAACATCTTTTATTGTAACGATCATTTTAACAACCACCTTACCCTCAAGCTGTCTCTTATGGAGCTGCCCCTTTATAAGAAAGAGAACCCCTTTTTTATAATTTAATTAATACAAATCTACAATAAGTTCTTATTTTCTTTTAGTTATATATTCTTCTATTTTACTTAAGAAACAAATACTTGGAAACGGTATCCACAAAAAATCTTATTCATTAAATAGTTGCAGGAACTCCGCTTTTCAATTAGAAGAAAAGCGGAGACACCTTGGGAAGCAAGCCTATTTTACGATAGCTCTTTCTTTAGTAAGAAGAAATTTATATAGCTCATGGAGCATGATACCTTTCTACTTACTTAACAGCTCCCTCTGTCATCCCTTTAATAATCTCGCGTTGCGCAAAGAAATAAACGAGAATAACTGGGATAATCGCAATTGTTAAACCTGCCAAAGCTAGGTGCCATTGCTTCGTATACTCTCCAAAGAAGAAGAACATTTTTAAAGGAATTGTCTGTAATCCCTCTTGGTTAATAACTAATGATGGTAATAAGTAGTCATTCCAAATATAAATAATGTTTAAAATCGCAACCGTTACAGTTATCGGTTTAAGCATCGGGAAGATAATGTACCAAAAAACTTGGAACTTGTTACAGCCATCAATAATTGCAGCTTCATCTAATGATTTAGAAATTCCATTTAACGTCCCATGGAATAGGAAGATCGATAAGCTGCTACCAAAGCCTAGATACATGAAAATAAGTCCCACACGATTTAGCATATCCGCCTGCCCGAATACCGTAATAAGTGGAATCATTACCGATTGGAAAGGTATTAACATCGCTGCAACAAATAACATAAATAAAACTGTACTAGTTTTGCTTTTATTACGAGATAACGCATATGCAGCCATTGATGAAAAGATGACGATAATAACAACACTTATAACGGTAATAATGAGAGAGTTTACTAGTGTATGCATAAAATCAAGCTCTTCAAACGCTTCAATATAGTTATCAAACGTAAATTCACTAGGTAATTTTAAAACATCTGTAAAAATCTCTTTTTTTGTTTTAAATGAGTTAACTATCATCAAATAAAAGGGTGATAACCATAGCAATCCAAGTATTATCCCTAAAATTTCTATAGGTAGAAGGCTTTTTCTCCGCATTACATTTCAACCTCCCGTTTCTTGTTGATATACACTTGTGTTAATGAAATCACGGCAACGATAATGAAGAAAATAACTGCTTTAGATTGTGCAAACGCCATTTCTGTTTCACCAAACGCTGTTTTAAAAATTTCCATCGCAACCATTTGTGTTGAATTAAAAGGACCACCTGCAGTTAATGAAAGGTTTTGGTCATATAGTTTAAAAGAATTCGATAATGTTAAGAACATACTAACTGTAAAAGCCGGAGCAACTAATGGAAATATCACATAACGGAATTTTTTGAAAGGGCCCGCTCCATCAATTTCAGCAGCTTCTAATAATTCTCCTGGTAGGCCTTCTAAGTAGGCAATATAGATAATCATAATATAACCTGCCATTTGCCAGCTCATTAGAATAACTAAGCCCCAAAAACCAGTTTCAGTAGTAGATAACCAGCCTTTTAACCCCTCTATTCCAAGGATATCACCGAGACCAGCAAAAACTTTAATGAAGATAAATTGCCAAATGAACCCTAGAATTAATCCACCAATTAAGTTCGGCATAAAAAAGACCGTTCTTAACAATTTACTAGATTTAATTTTTGTTGTTACAATAAGGGCTAACCCTAAACCAATTACATTTGTAAAGATTATCGATACAACCGAAAATTTCACTGTGAACCAAAGAGATGCGAGAAATTCCTTATCCTTAAATGCATCGATATAATTCTCAAGTCCAACAAATGAACCTACTTTAATTCCATTCCAGTCTGTAAATGAATAATAAACACCTATTAATAAGGGCACGATGATTACTAATAATAATGCTAGTAACACCGGAGCTAAAAACAACCAGTAGGCCAAATCCCTAGTACGCATGTATAATCCCTCCACATGATGTAAATTAGAACCTTGTTCAGCAATAAATGAACGATACCATTCAAGTTCAAATTTTTTCATTTTTATTTTTTCAGCGCCCTGCACGATGAACAAGTAAGGCACTCCATAATAGATAGCATTACTTGCCTTCCATTATGGAATGACCCACTTTTTTAATTAGGGGCCAGTCCCTTTTTAAAAGGAGACTGACCCTAGCAAATCTCATTTCTACTTACATTTATTCGGCTCTTGCTTCTTCCCATTGCTTTTTAGAATCGTTGATGATGTCATCCCATGATGCTTCTTCAAGTAAATATTTTTGGATATTTGCTCCAAGAACATTTTGCGCCCAGTTCAATGGATAACCACTGAATGTCCAGCCAATTGTTTTTCCAGCTTCTGAGTATTCATAAACTGCTTTTGATAATGGATCACTAATTTTTGATGCATCATACCCTTCATATGCAGGAACGAATTTGAAATCGTTTATTACAACTTCTTTTCCTTCGTCAGATGTATATAACCAATCTAAAAACTTGCTTGCTTCCTCTACAACCTTTTTATCCTTTTGGCTATTTACAGCCCAGTACATTGGTACGCCAACAGGAATAGAATCTTCTTTGTAGCCTGGAACAGGAATTGGTAAGAAATCAACCTTGCTGTTAGCTAGCTCTTCATCAATGCCAGCGATAGAGCCATATACCCAGTTACCTTGTTGAATAATCGCAACTTTACCAGTTGAGAATAATTCTTCAACTTGTTGAGAATAATCAAGGCTTACTGTAGGTTGTACAGAATATTTGTTTTGTAAATCAACGAATGCCTTCATTGCATCGCTATATTCAAAGCCAATTGTTTTCGATTCAAATGCTTTTGTTACGTTTCCATCAAATTCAGGTGAAATAAATGCATTTGCTAAATGCTGACCAGTTACCCAAGTTTCTTTTGCTGGTAATGCGAATACAGCATCAAGATCAAGGTCACCTTTTTTCTCATCTAACGTTTTTACAGCAGCTTCTAATGAAGCCATATCTTTAATATCATCAGGATTAATCCCTGCTTTTTCAAAAATTTCTGTATTGTAGATTAAACCATATCCTTCTTGGTTAAATGGTAATCCTAAAACTTTACCATCTTTTGTCACTCCATCAAGTGTACCTTCAAGCGCTGCACCTGCAGCCTTTGTATTTGTTAAATCAGCTAGGTTATCTTCCCAGTCAATAACATCAGTTGGTCCACCAATGTTGAAGATTGCTGGTTCATCACCAGATGCAAATTTTGATCTTAATGCTGCACCGTAATCTTCTCCACCACCAACAGTTTGAATGTTAATTTTCACACCAGGATTTGCTTCTTCATATTGCTTTGCTACATCTTCGAACTGATCCTTAAACTCAACTTTGAATTGAAACACATCTAATGTGACTTTATCTCCATCTGAGCCACCATCTCCCGAACCAGCATCATCAGAAGAAGAGCAGCCAGTTAATACAACGCTTACAAGAAATAAAATAGAGAAAAGCCCTAAAAAGAATTTCTTTTTACCCATCTTAATACCCCCGTATATTTATTTTGTGCATCAATCAAGGAAAACGATTGCACTAACAAGCAATATAAACGAATTGTTCTACATATTAATCCCCGAAAATAACTGAATTTTCTACATTATTCTCGCTTATATTTAATATGTATACGTCTACATTTGTGCAACTATTTGCGAAATCGTTTGCACTTAACTTGCAAATAAAATATATCATAGAAAATAGGTTTGTACAATATTATTTTTATATTTTTCTAGATACTTTTTCTTATATAGTGATGAAGAGCTTGTTCTTTATCCAGCTGATATGCTCTAATAACCCTTTGAGAACAGGGCTACTAATCGCTTTATATGAAGAGTCTAAAGTAACAATTTCACTTTATAATGTGAGGAATGCAAAATAAAAAGCCTCGATTAAAGGTCAATACCCTTTAGCCGAGGCTTTTATTAGTAACTTTAGAAAGTCATCTCTCAGTCGATTCTATATTTATTAGTGCATTGATGTCATAACCCAAACGGAACCGACAACAATAACAAGTGCAATAAATGTAGCTGATAGCATTTTACCTACTTGCCATCCACCTTCACCTTCTGTTACGTGCATGAACATAAATAACTGAATCGCAGCTTGTAAAAATGCAAGTACAAAAACGATAACAATGATTGTGTTCATTGCTAAGCCTGCATCAAGTCCAACCCATACTGCTAGGAAAGTTAGGCCAACTGAAAGTAAAAATCCGATAATTTGCATCCATGGAAAATGGTGATTATTTGCTTTACTACTCATGATCCCACCATCCCTAATAGGTATACACCAGTAAAGACGAAAATCCATACAAAGTCTAAAAAGTGCCAGTATAAACTTGAGATAAATACCTTTTTAGCTGTATCTGGTGTTAAACCTCTACTTTTTATTTGTAAAAGAATTAATGTAATCCAGCAAATCCCGATAGATACGTGAAGTCCATGTGTACCTGTTAAGAAATAAAAGCTAGACCAGTATGCATTCGTACCGATTGTTGCACCTTCATGAACAAGGTGAACAAACTCTTCAATTTCTAAATATAAAAATCCTAAACCGAACAATAATGTAATAATTGTCCAAATGACCATTGACTTTGTATTGTTTCTTCTCATTTCATGAATAGCTAAGCCACTCGTAAAACTACTTGTTAACAAAAGTAATGTCATGATCATTGTATTCTTCAAGTCGAATAGCTCACCAGGCAGAGGACCTCCGCCTGTGTTGCCATTTAGTACAAAAAATGTTGCAAAGATTGTTGCAAATAATGCCATTTCAGCGCCCAAGAAGACCCAGAATCCAAATATATTCAATCTACCAATACTAGATTGATATTCCAAGGGCGTGTTAGGACTCATATTACTATTTACTTGTGCCATAAACTCACGCCTCCTTATTCTGTTCTGTTTGTATAATTTCTTCCACGCTGACATAGAATCCTTCATCTTCTTTATGAGAACGTAATGAACGTAATGCCATGCATGCTAAAATTCCGATACCGCCAAGAATTGCCATCCACCACAATTTGAATACTAGACCAAATCCTGCAATAAAGAAGAATACACAGATGACAAAAGGTGTACCCGCATTGCTTGGCATATGAATTGGTTTATATTCAACTTTTTCCTTCTTACCTGCTTTTTTCTCTTGTTTCATTAACCAGAAAGCGTCAAGTCCTTTTACTTCTGGTGTTACCGCAAAGTTATAGTGTGGTGCAACAGCTGATGATGTTGCCCATTCTAATGTACGGCCAACACCCCATGGATCGCCTGAAGTTTCACGTTTTGAATAACGGAAGCTGTAGTATACGTTATATACAAGAATAATAAAGGCAACACCCATTAAGAGACCACCGATTGTTGATACAACGTTTAGTCCAGTCCAGCCATCTTCAGGTCCGTATGTGTAAATACGTCTTGGCATACCGTCGAAACCTAATAAGAATTGTGGTAAGAAACATACATTAAATCCGATATTGAATAACCAGAATACCCATTTTCCTAATCGTTCGTTTAATTTATGACCGAACATTTTTGGATACCAGAATACGAATCCAGCAAAACAAGCATATACAGTACCACAAATTAATGTGTAATGGAAGTGAGCTACTAGGAAGTAACTGTTATGGTATTGGAAGTCAGCTGCTGCCATACCAAGCATTACCCCTGTTACCCCTCCGATAAGGAATGTCGGAATAAACCCTACAGACCATAACATCGGAACTGTAAATTCAATTTTCCCTTTATAAAGGGTTAATAACCAGTTAAAGATTTTAATACCGGTTGGAATCGCAATCGCCATCGTCGTAATCGAGAACACTGAGTTAACTGCAGCAGAGCCACCCATTGTAAAGAAGTGGTGAACCCAAACTAACATACTTAAGAATGAAATCGATACGATTGAAACAACCATTGATTTATAACCAAATAATGTTTTCTTCGCAAATGTTGCAAAGATTTCAGAGAAAATACCAAACGCTGGTAAAATAACGATATATACTTCAGGATGTCCCCAAATCCAGAATAGGTTTGCCCAAAGCATCGGCATACCACCATCAGCCATTGTAAAGAAATGTGAGCCGAACAATCGGTCAAATGTCATTAAGGCTAATGTAACAGTTAATACCGGGAATGCAAACACGATAATAAATGCTGTAATTAATCCTGTCCAAGTAAACATTGGCATTCTCATTAATGTCATACCTGGAGCACGCATTTTAATAATTGTTACGATAAAGTTAATACCTGTAAGTAACGTTCCGATACCAGATATTTGCAGACCGAGTAGGTAATAGTTAATACCTGGCCCTGAGCTACCTTCAATAGCTAATGGAGCATAGTTCGTCCAACCTGCATCTGGTGATCCACCGAACACGAAGGAAATATTAAAAAGAATCGCTCCAAAGAAAAATGCCCAAAAGCTTAGTGCGTTCAAATAAGGGAATGCAACGTCTCTAGCTCCAATTTGGAGTGGAATAACAACGTTCATTAATCCCATAATAAATGGCATTGCCATGAAAATAATCATGATCGTACCATGTGTTGTAAAAATTTCATTATAGTGCTGTGATGTTAAAAATTCATTATTAGGAACTGTTAGTTGAGCTCTCATTAATAATGCATCGACACCACCACGGAATAACATAATAACCGCCGCGATAATGTACATAATTCCAATTTTCTTATGGTCTACTGTTGTTAACCATTCTGTCCAAAGCCATTTCCACTTTTTAAAATAAGTAAGAATGAACACTATCGCAATCATTGTTAAAACAATGGAAATGTTCGCTCCGATAAGCATTGGATCATTAAGGATTAAATTATCCTTTATAAAATCAAACATGAGCAGTTCCTCCCCTCTTAGTGGTGATGATGATGACTAGAACTATCGTCTGTATGTGTTTCTACATCTTTTACTGGCTCTAGTTCATCTAGGTCAACCTTTTCTTCATGACCATGTTTATTTTGTTCGATTCCGTATTTCTCACGAACTTTTAATGCATATACACCTGAATCGATTCCATGATCAACGAAATCTAAATGTGTTGATGAAAACGTCATTTCGTCAACTGTTCCAGGTATCATTAATTTTTCGTATGTTTCTTCTGTTAATTTTTCTCCATTTTCTTGAGTATCCTTCACCCAAGCTTCATACTCATCTTCTTTAAGAGCATGGAATTCAAACTCATGGTCTGCCATTTCTTGACCAGTAAAGTTTGAGTTACGACCTTCATATGTTCCTGGCTCATCTGCTTGTAAGTATAGTTCATTTACCATTCCTGGCATTCCATACACTTGACCACCGATTTGCGGTACCCAAAATGAACTCATTGAATCAGCAGATGTAATTTTGAAGAGAACAGGACGATCCTCTGGAACATTAACATAGTTAACTGTTTCAATATTCTCCTCAGGATAAGAGAAAATCCACTTCCAGTCAGCTGATGTTGCATGAATAACGATCGGTTCAATATGAGCCGTTTCTTTTGGTGGCTCTTTTAATTCATAAAGCGCCTTAACAGTTGGAATAGAAAGCAGAACAACGATAATAATCGGAATTATTGTCCAGATAATTTCCAATTTTGTGCTACCGTGCATGTTCGGTTCATAATCTTTATCCCCTCTGCCTTTACGGTCTCTAAATTTCACAATCACAAAGGTAAACAAGACGTAAACAACTACCATAATTCCAATCATGAAGTAGATTGATAGCATAATTAAGTCACGTAATGTTTCTGCATTTGGACCTTTCGGGTCAAATATCGCCATTTCGCTACATCCACTTAAAACCATAACAAATAATAGCCCTGTAACTAACATAAAAAATGGCTTCATTTTTTTGAACATCTATGTTCACCATCCTTTCAAGACAAGTCATAATACAAATAGAAAATTTCATGTAAGATTTATATCACCTACATATATTAACAAATGAATAGAAAAACGAAACTCTTGAAATCTATTTTTCAGCAATTTTTCACCAATTTTCGAAATTTAGACGAAGTTTCTTCACAAATTCTCAACAAATTTGGAAAAGAATTTATTGTTTGGAAGATTAATTGGTTTCGAATTCCTTTATTTTCACCATTAATATCATTAGATGAAAAAAATCTCCTTCCAGAAAAGTATATTACCATAATGTGAAAAAGATCACAAACTATTTCTTTTATTTTCGTTTGGGAAAATTGGCCAAATAAAAAAATGGCTCCTTCGAAACTGCAAATCCCTCGCAATAATGATGAGGGACTGTCCCCAAAAGAAACCATTTTCTTAATCAAAATGAACTTTTTTTGAACAAATTCTTGCTTATATTTCAAACGTATATTTTGGCCTATTTAGCAACTGAAAAATATTATAAATTTTATTTTATTAAATCAACATATTTTGCATTCACAACACCTACTAAATCATTAGGGCTCAATTCGATTTGAAATCCAATTTTTCCGCCGCTTACAATGACTTTTTCCAATAATGCTGCTCGTTTATCGATATAGGTCGGATATATTTTTTTCATACCGATCGGAGAACAGCCTCCCCTTATGTAGCCTGTTTCTTTTAAAAGGTCCTTAACTGCTACCATCTCGAGCCTTTTTTCTCCAGCTGCCTTTGCCGCTTTTTTTAAATCAAGCTCCTCTGCGACTGGAATAACAAAGACATAAATGGACTTGTCCCATCTAGCAACAAGTGTTTTATAAACCATATCAACTGGCTTATTTATTTTTTTTCCGACAGCTACCCCATTTATTTCACCATCATCAACCTCATATGTGATGATTTCATACATGATCTTTTTTGAATCAAGCAGTCTCATCCCATTCGTTTTCCCTTTCATATCACGTCATCCTTTCAGAACACTAAAAGTTTCTAGTTTTTTTGCGTTCTATTGACTTAGCAGTAGCCTCCACTTATGTTTTTTGCTTCTTCTTCCGATAATTCAAAGGTGATACACCATTCACCTTTTTAAATATTTTTGAAAACAATAATGGGTCAGTGTAACCGACTGAACGTGAAATATCACCTATCGATAGCTCCTTCTTATCAAGCAGCTCTTTTGCCTTCGAAATTCGATAATGCACGATATATTCCTGAATACTTAATTGTGTTGTTTCTTTAAAAATTGAGCTTAAGTAGCTTCGATTTAAACCAATCACAGAAGCAATTTCTGTTACGGTAATCTTACTAGCATAGTTGGTACAAATGAAATCAAGAACTTGTTTCACATATTCCTTTTTCTTATTTCCAGATGTTTTTAACGAATCTAGTTTAGTATTACACTCAATTAATGCTGACAAAAGGATATACAGATAGCCTAACCCCATTAATTCACCATTCTTTTCAACATTTTTTACATTACACATTTTTTCAAATTGCTCTTCGAAAAATCCATCTTTCGTATAAGATAAAATGGGATTCTCTTGAGTTAAATTTGCTTCCTTTAAAAACTGATCTGCTTTTTCGCCATTAAACCCTACCCAATAATAATGCCAAGGGTCTTTTTTATCAGCCTGATAAAAGGTTACAGCATCTGGACATATTAAAAAACCCTGTCCTCGTTTTAATTCATACAGATGCTCGCCGACACGAAAGCTTCCCTTTCCTTTTGTTATGTAATGAATTAAATAATAGTCCCGTATCGCAGGTCCAAAATAATGACCTGGTGAACACTGTTCAAATCCGAACTGATTAAGATACAGGTCTTTTGTAGGTAAGCTCTTTGAAATATATTGAATCAACTACAGCTCCCCCTCATCACCCTTTTATTATCTAGCATTTTACAATAAATAGCATATTTTCATCTATATTATTTTGTAGATACAATAAACGAGTTTAAAAAAAAAGAAATTAATGTGGACTAGTAGTAAGTCAGCTCCTTAATTATAATCCATCCTATATAACAACCTATGTTATAATAATTGATAGGTTTGAACTAAATAGAGTACAAGCGCCTCGTTCAGCACTGGCAAGTAAAAGACATATTGGAAATGAGCATTGACATCAAAACGTTGTACAAATTTTTATCATTTCTTACTTTAAAAAATTTTCAAAAAAACTAGGCGAGACTAACAATCAGTGAAATCGCTTACCTTTCTGGGAATTACCTTATATAATACATATATAGATTTAACAAACTATTTAAATACAATCAACACTGCATGAACAACAATAGGTAGAAGGAGTGAGCATTTTCGTGGACATAAACGAAGCATATAAAATATTGGGAGTTTCCGAGACTGCTAGTGATGAAGAAGTTGAAAAGCAATATATGGTATGGGTAAGACGAAATCGCGCTCTATTAACTGAACAAACTTCAAATAATGATCTAAATATGGACGAAATAACGACAGCATACAATACAATTAAAACCTTTAGACAATACGGTTCGGTTACACCTGTTGAAGAACAGAGCTTTAAAAAAAAGGTAGGGCATTTCTTTTATTATTACAAGCTTCATATCGTTGGTGTTCTCGTACTCTTGGCAGTTTTAGGTTCAATCATCTTTACAATTGTTGAAAATTACCAGGAAAAGAAAGCATTAGAAAATCTTCCACCTGAAAACGTACGCGTCTTATTACTAGGAGAGTATTTTAATATTAGCAATGAAACAACGCCTGTTGCTGACAATATTTTAGCGCAATTTCCTGATTGGGAACGAGTCACAGTCAACTTGAACTACTCACCTTTAACGGTCAATGATTCAATGGATGTTGCGAGTCAGCAAAAAAGTGTCGTTACTCTTGTTGAGGACAATTCAGATATCTTCTTAATGGATTATGCTAATTATGAACGGCTCGTTGCAGCAGATGTATTTCAGCCTATCGATCAGGTTGATCCTTCGATAAAAGAAGCTGTAGATAGTAGCAAGCTTATATTTAGCAGTACTGAAGAGGACAAAACAGAGCAATTATACGGAATCATCATTGAAGACATGAGCATCTTCAAAGGATTTGATATGAAGGAAACACAAATTGTTGCTGCTATTAAAAAGGGTGCAGAAAACAAGGAAAATGCGATAGAGTTAATGAAGAAACTAGCAAAATAACTTGAGCTAGATTACATGAGACGCAGAAAGAGGATGACTCAAGGAGCCAGCCTCTTTTTGCCACTTATGATTCTTTTAAACTTACACTTTGTAAATCTTCAAGGGTGAGACAATACGGATGATCGTACACCTTTTTCAGCTGCTCTTCACTAGTGCTTAATCCGTTAAAAACAAAATCTCCGTACCACGGCATATACCATAACCAAGGTGTCCGGCTTTTAATGAGCTTTTCCGGATCTGGAATCGGTCCGTTTTCTGTTAAGGCAATTGGTTTTTGATTATTTATTAGTGCTTGCAGGTGGTCAAATTGGCATTTTAACGGTCCATACTCACCGTTTGGAACATATGTATCAACACCTGCAATATCTACATAATCATCTCCTGGGTACCATTCTTTATTCGGCGCATTCCAGACCCAAATTAAATTGTTTAATTGATGTTCCTTTGTAAACCGCTCAAACATCCATTTATAAAGACTTTTATAGGTTTCCGGACCACTCGCTCCCCACCAAAACCATCCACCATCAGCTTCATGAAGTGGTCTCCATAAAACAGGTACGTTGGCATCCTTTAATTTCTTTAGCTGCAGAGCAATTTCATCCATATCTGAAAGCAATGCTTCATATTCAGTAGTACCGGGAATAAGCGCTTTGTTCAAGTCAAATTGCGTATTTTCGGTATAAAACGTTTTATCCTTTCCTCCAGTAGGTGCATACCAATGCCAGCAAAACGTTACGATTCCATTAAATCTTGTTGACCATTCAATCGCACTTTCAATCGATCCTTTATTTTCTTCAATTTCGATTAATTTATGGTCTGTAGGTTCATCTGTTTCGGTCATAAAGGAATAGCTTAGTAGGTCAAATCCTCTTAAAGCCGGCAGCTTTCCAGTCACCTTCTTAATATGATCTAATTCTGGTCCATGGGCAGCAGCTGTATGCTGACCTGTAATGATTTTTTTACCATATATCTCACGAAAAAAATTCATTAACTTTTTTGCACTTGCAGATGAGTCTTTATTCACTAGCTGAAATGTTGGGGTGTAAAGATTGGTAGGTGTTGTAGACGTGATCATGAAGCGATCAATATCCACTCCACCCCAGGCTTTAGCAATTTTTATTGTATGTAGCCCTTTCGTAAAAAAGAGCGTGCATAACTCTAATTCTTCGAAGCTATCCGTTTTTTCAGATATAAATTGTCCATAACAATCACCATCAATGTAAAGAAAATTTCTCTTCTCCCCTTCCATTGAAGCAAGTCTAATCAAAAGCTTATATTGACCATCATTCGGAATGTCTGCTTTAACCTCAAGACTATCTCCTTCATTCAGGAGACCAGTAACATAGCCTTTTCCCGAAAAACCTGATAATGAAGTTGAGATATATCCTCCTGATAAACTTCCTTCTTCTGCCTGAAAAATCATTTTCACTTTATGACTAGTCTCGATATTGCTCATTTTCTCACCTCTTATATTAGATAGGCCTGTTTTATCTTTGCTTCTCCATTTTAGTTGAAACAAACTTCTGCAAGCTTTATCCAAATCATCGTTTGATAAATTGAGAAAGGGTTCCAAAATAAGAACCCTTTCCAAAAAACATCTGCTTACTCACTCCATAATTCAACAGTATCTTTTACAATTTTCGAAAATTCCTCTTCTGCTTCCTCGACTCCTGCTTTATCTAAATCATCCATATACTTCTTCCATACATCATCAAATTCATTTGGATCAGCCAATATCGCTTCAGGTATCCGCTTAAATGTAATATCAAGCATCCGTTGATTTGCTACCTCAAGCTTTGAGCCAGCTGGAATTGCTAAGTTATAAGCTGCTCCCCAAGGCTTAACTGGAAAATCATCTGCACTTGGGTATAAGTCCTTCCAAAGCTCAACACCATAATTTTTTAACACTTCTTTTTCTACATCTGTTAACCCTTCGATCGCAAGCTCACGAGTATTCACGGTAAAGGTTTGCCCTGTTGAATCAAGTGCACCATCACCATATCGTGGTGCAAATCGTTGGAAATTATAGCCAATACCTGTTTTCTTTAAATAATCTTTGTCATTTCTTCGCTTTTCCCATTCCTCTTCGGGGATAACACGCTTACCATCAACAACTTCATGGTGAACTCCTTCGATACCCCAGTTAAGCATAATCTGCGTTTCTTCTGATACTAGATAATCAAGGAATTTAATTGCACGAACAGGATCTTCACAATCAACTGTAATTCCTATTCCCCAGCCAACCTGGAAGCCATTGCTTTGATATGCATGATGCTTGAATTCCTCACTTAATGTAATTGGGTAGAAACCGTACATTCTTTCAAGTTTACCTGCATCACGTAAGGCATTTTGCGCATCATAAATCATGTAATCTGGAGCTATCGTTGCTAGCACTCGGCCAGATGACATTTTCGCTAACCATTGATCTTCTTTCTGAACAAATGATTCTGGATCTAATAATCCTTCTGCGTTCATATGGTTATACCATTTAAAGACCTCTTTTTCCTCTGGACGACGGTAATGAAGTGTCGCCTCATATGTTTCTGGATCAATATAATATTCGCCATCATCTGATGCACCAGTAAACATAAATCCGCTATTCAAAGTGGAGGCTTGGAAGCGCCAGCCATCTGTTTGCAAGGTTAATGGAATTGTCGGTTGACCATCTATCTCAGGGTGTTTTTCAGCATATTCTCTTAACGCATTTTCCAAATCCTCTAACGTTTTCATTTCAGGATAACCTAGCTCTCTTACAACATCATGCTGCACAAGTGCTGCAAAGCCAGGTGTCATTGGTTGGTGGTCAATTGCCGTGTTTGGCAAAACATAGATGGATGGGTCTTCTTTACTCCATTTTAGACGGTCAATTTCATCACCAAGCATTTTTTTAATATTAGGCGCATGCTCCTCAATAAGTGGTGCAAGGTCGATTAATGCTCCTGCTTCAACTAGCTGGCTTGCCCCTTTTGAAGTAATCAAATCTGGATATTCACCGCTAGCAACCATTAATGGGATCTTTGTTTGACCGCCATCAATATCAAATTCTGGATCAAGTGTTACCCCAGTGTCCTCAGTAATCTTTTTTCCTATCGGGCTTTCCATGTTCTCCCAATCATTATTAGCATCTGAGTCAAAGACCGTAAACGTAATCGGTGTCCCTTCATCAGATGTCTTTTTAGGTTTTGTTGAAGCATCCTCACTCGAATCTTTACAAGCAACCATAACTGTCATAAGGACCGCGAAAACCAGAAAGGTAAATAGTTTGTTTAAAGGCTTCACTTAAGAATTCCTCCCCTTTTATATGCTCTGATTTATTGTATAAACAGCCTAAGCTGTAGACACCAACATATGATTATTGTTTAACAGCACCTAATGTCATCCCTTGGATGAAATATCTTTGAACGAATGGATATACCATCATAATTGGAATAACAGTTACCATCGTAATCGCCATTTTTATTGAATCTGGTGATACATGATTACTTTCAGCTTCGTTTGGCTTCATTTGACTTGCATCAATATTACCACCAACTGTTGTATTATCGAGAATCTTCATTAACTCGTACTGTAACGTTGTTAAGCTTTCATTCATGCTGTTATATAAATACGTATCAAACCAGCTATTCCATTGTCCGACTGCAACAAACAGTGCAATGGTTGCTAATACTGGCTTACAAAGCGGCAAGATAATCCGATAAAAAATCGTGAAATCATTTGCCCCATCCATTTTTGCTGATTCCTGAAGTGAAAAAGGAATCCCATCCATAAATGAACGAATAATGATAATGTTAAACGCACTTACTAGCCCAGGTAGAATATAAACCCAAAATGAATTCATTAATCCTAAATCACGAATAAGCATATACCCAGGAATAAGACCACCTGAAAAATACATCGTTAACACAATGAATGTTGAGACAAATTTTCTCCCCTGAAAATCAGCACGGCTCAATGTAAATGCGACCATTGCCTGTGCAAATACTCCAATTACTGTTCCGATAACAGTCCGTAATACAGAGTTCATAAAACCTGTAACAAGATTATCGTATTTTGCAATTTCCAAATAATTATTGAATGTAAATTCACGAGGCCAAATATGAATGCCACCTCGAACCGTATCTGTTGAATCATTTAGCGAAATCGCAAGCACATTCAAAAAGGGATAAAGCGTAACAATCATAATAACTGTCAGCAATGTATAGTTAAGGAAATCAAACAAAAAATCTTTACTTAAACGTTTCGTTCCGACTCTATTCATTCTTCCAACCTCCTACATGACACTTTGATTTGAAAAACGCTTAAATATTCCGTTTGCAAGGAATAATAATGTAATACTTACGACCGAATTAAAAATCCCGATTGCAGTACCGTACGAGAACTGACCTAAGCCAATCCCATAGTTAAGCGCATACAAATCTAGCACCTCGGAGTAATCAACAACTAGAGAATTTCCTAATAGCATTTGCTTTTCAAAGCCAATGCTAACTAAATGTCCAATATTTAAAATAAGAACAACTAAAATCGTCGGTCTAATCCCTGGTAATGTCACATGCCAAATTCTTCTCAATCTTCCGGCACCATCTACCTTTGCTGCCTCATATAGTTGAGGATCAAGACCTGCAATGGCAGCTAAAAAGATAATTGCATTCCAGCCCATTTCCTTCCATAAATCAGAGACCGTTACAATCCCCCAAAACCATGTTTCCTGTGCCATAAATTGAAATGGTTCATCTATAATACCTAAGCCTAGTAAAATATCATTCACAATTCCGCCATCAGTAGAGAGCACTTTTGTTACAATTCCTGCTACAACTACCCATGATACAAAGTGTGGTAAATACGTAACAGTTTGCACTGTCCGTTTAAAAACGGAGTGCCTTACTTCATTTAGTAAAATGGCAAAAATAATTGGAACAGTGAATCCAACGATTAATCCTAATAAACTCATCGCCAATGTATTTCTCAGAGCCATATAAAAACGTTCATCGGTAAATAATTGAATAAAATGCTCAAAACCAACCCATTCCTGCTCAAGAAATGCCTTTCCCGGTCTGAAATTTTGAAAGGCCATTGTCCATCCCCAAAGTGGCAAGTAATTAAAAACGAATACTAACGCAACAAAAGGAAGTGACATCATATATAAAATTTTCTGACTAGCAAACACCTTCCAAAAGCTACGCTTATTTATCCTTTCCGTCGCAACAGCGTCACTTGGAAACGCTTTCTGTTTTTGTAACTCCATATATCCCCCTCCTTGTAACTTTATTGTATTTGAATTATTACTTAAAAAATACCTAACTATTGTCACCAAAAATCATACAAAAATTTAGAAAACGCTTACAAAATGATTGTACTTTTCCTAAAATAGAAATTTAAATTGCTGTACATTGCACTAAATCTAGAATTCACCAATGCTAACCATTTTCCGCTAACAAAAAAGTGTCAGATGAAAACACCGACACTTTTGCTTTATCGATTAAGCCCTGTCTCTTATACACATAACCGAGCCCACGAGACGGACTCCTATCTCGTATGCCGTCTTCTGCTTGAAAAAAAAAAAACAAAACCAAACAAAAATAAAGACAAAACAAAAGTATAGAATTAAAGAAACTAATATTATAATAAATCTTAATGATGACTAGTATAT
>NZ_CADEPK010000299.1 GCF_902829255.1 Metabacillus niabensis
ATCAGATGATTACTAGAAATTCTTTCTATTAGTTGATTTTGTTTGTTTTGCATTTTAAAATTCATGGTAAGGGTTCCTCCTAGGATTTTGAGTTAGAGTGGTGTCTATACTCATATCTTACTGAGGAACCCTATTTTTATCAAAGCTTAAAAATAACGATCTACAGGAATGCTAAAGGAGCAGAGAGGTTAAACGGGAAATCATAAATAAACTTAGTAAAGGAACACTATACTGAGGTGGTTAAATGAAAAAGAAATTATTAAATATAATAATTTTAGGTTTTATACTTTCTGTATCCTCGTATTACTGTAATGCTTATGAATTACCTAATAATTTATTAAAGGAGGAATTAATTAAGCAATTGCAGGGACAAATTCCTGAAGTTGTAGGATTGAACTACGGGTAGCTTTAGTTAAATAGGACATAAGAGTTTTCAAAGCATGTTTAGCATACTTAATACTTTTGTGTTCAATTAGAGTACACCCTGTTAGTACATAGCAAAATATGATTATATCAACCTATTTGTCACCTCAGGAGTTATTTTTCATAAGTTTAGGTGATATTTTTCACTTTCAACATTAAATTCTTAGCTAGTTCCAATATAAAAGCATGTTTTGAAATATTAATTCAAAACATGCTCTAAAAAATAAACTCTTATTGTAACTGGGCCAGAGAGGAGAATTACATGTTTGGAGTTGTGTACTTTGAAGTCTTTTTACTCTCAGCTCTTTAGTTATCCTTACACCATTATTGATGATTTTAAAATGTATTTATTTTAAATGTTCTACATTTTTTATAAGCCTTGGTAAATGTCCGTAAGATGTATCTTATCAATAGATACAAAAGACTACTCAGAAAAAAGTTATAACCATGAATATCAACTAGGTAAGCATGATAAAAGTAACTAACTACCACTTCACATATTTATCAAAAAGTTGATCATTAAATTGATCTGCTCCATCTACATTCGAGCTTCTAAAAACTGGAGGTTGAAATCCTTCTTTAACTAATTGCTGTAGGGTTTCAACAATGAGTGCCTGGGCTAGAAAACATCCAATCGCATCAGATGTTGCTCCAGAATAAATATCAGTGTCTAAAATACGGAATCCTGCATCACCAATAACAGCACCATTATCGAGTACAACATCAGCAAGTTCATATAGTTTTTTTCCACTACTGTGTCTAGAGGTAACATCTTTCGAATGTTTCATGCTGGTCATGGCAATGATTTTCGCACCAATATTACGGGACTCTATGGCCATCTCTACCGGAACGATATTTCTCCCTGAATTTGAAACAATCATAATTACATCCTTGTCGGTTACTTGGTGCAAATTTAAATATGATTTACTTAGCCCTTCGATTCGCTCAAGGTAAGTACTTTTATTTGGACGTTCATGCAGCATCAGTTCAGGAGGTAAAATCGCTGTAACGAATGCGAGCCCGCCTGCCCGATTATAAATTTCTTCAGCAATCATATGGGAGTGCCCTGAGCCAAATACATAAAACCTGCCCCCATTCAAAATAGCTGTAGATATAACGTTTGCCCCCTCAATAATCGCTTGTTCTTGCGTCTCTTGAACTTCGAACAGAATATTATTAAAAAACCTGCAGTAATCGTTAAATTGTGATGTCATTGTTTATTTCCTCCTTAAATGGTATATAAATTTATTCAATAAAACCTGCTAAACTCTTTTTACAGCTTGGTCTCTAACCGTGAAATAATAAATTAAATTTACCATCCATAACGATGAGGACCCCATTTTTTTTCAATAATGGTTTGTTCGGCATATAGTAAAGTCTTTGAAGGTACATCTCTCTCAACTGCAACTCCAGATCCAATGATACAATTACTGCCTACCTTAATTCCTGGCATATATAAGCTTAAAATACCTGTACGTGTAAAATCCCCAAAGTAGACGGCATTTCCAAATTTCTCAGGAATTTCTTTACGACTGTTAACATTTTGAGTTTGAAGCTGGTCATCAAAACGAGTAATTCCTACAGTAACTCCCGCAGCTATATCTGTAGATTCACCAATAATTCCGAAAACTTCACCAAAATGAATGAAACTAACGTTATCAAAAGTAACGCCCTTGAACTCTGCACAATGTCCAATCCGATTTTTATGTCCAATTACGCTGTCTGGTCCAATCCGACAAAAGTTTTCTATCCGGCAATGGGAACCAATTACTACATTTCCTTCGATAACAACACCGTTATCTAGTGTGGTATAATCACCAATTATGGCATTTCCTTTAATCGTTACATATTTACCTATTTTTACATGCTTTCCAAGCTTTACATATCCCTGGATATCGGCTGTCTCATGAATTTCACACGTCTCATGAATTTCATTTTTATCGAGGACTTTTGTTATTTCGGATAAAGCTAAATGATTTGCCTGCATAAGGTGCCATGGTTTATCAATATCAATGGCTCCGTTTGTTATCGGATAAGATAAAACTTTGTATCCTTCTTCGACTAACCATTGCAAGCATTGCTCTAACTCAACTTCCTGCTGTGGCATAACTCCAGTAGGCACACTTTTCATGAAGCCTGGATTATGGATCAGCATTCTTTTAAGTGCAATAGTATTTAAAGCAAAAGCCCCCATTACTCTTTCTTGTACATAATGTGGACGAGGGTGTCCAAAAATATTATTAATTCGATGATCCTCTCCAATAGAGATTCCGAACCAATCCTGTGCGTGCTCGTTTTCTATTGGTTTTGATAATATAAGGGCATCCAAAGTGTCTGATTGCATTTGATAAGCATCAATAAAACTACTTAATCGTTCTTGGGTAATAAATAAGTCTCCATAAAAAATAAAGAGGTTGGGTTCCTGGAGATCTTGCACAACCTTTTCTAAAGAGTCTGCGGTCCCCTCCGTAGTAGAAAGTTCAATTATTTCAATCCCTTCAATCTCACAAAGAAGGGATTTAATCCTCCGCCCTAAATAACTTGTAGTAACAATAATTCGTTCAAACTCTAAACTCTTAAGATTATTTACTAAATGGACAATGTTTCCTTGGTTTGCTATTGGTAAGGCTGCTTTAGGCCAATATTCATTATATGGCCACATTTTTTTACCTTTTCCTGCAGCAAGTATAATGGCTGTTTTCAAAGTAATCACTCCAATTTTATTTAATAAATCGATCTTATTTAAAATAACCCTTTATAACGATTAACTAAAATACGTAAATACCACCTCCTAAAATTGGTATGTATCAATTCACTTTAAATATTATGAGTTTTTGGTTATAATGTCAATAGAGTGATTTAAAATATGGAGGAATGAAATTAAATGAACTTAAAAAAAATACCATTATATAAACAGCTTAAACAGAAAATAATCCATAAGATTGAAAGGGGGGAGTTGAAACCTGGTGATGCGTTACCCCCTGAAAGGGAGCTTGCGGAATTGTTTGAAATGAGTCGTGTGACCGTTAGACAAGCAATTTCAGAGCTTGTTAATGAATATGTTCTCGTTCGGAGGCATGGAAGTGGAACTTACGTAGCTGAAAATAAAATTCCGCATGGAAAAAAATTAAAAAGTTTTAGTGAAGATATGAGTTTAAGAGGAATGATGCCTGGGTCTAAGATTTGCGAGAAAAATATCATTACAAACCCCTCGGCAAATATGGCTGCTGAACTAAAGTCAGAGGGGAATTTGCTCATATTAAAACGTCTGCGATTAGCAGATCTCGAGCCCCTTGCGATTGAAACTACTATGCTGCCGATTGTTCGGTTCCCTGGAATTGAAAAAAGGGATTTTCAGAATGAGTCACTTTATCAAATTTTGGAAGATGAGTATAATATAAAAATTATAAAGGCTCAACAAAAAATTGTGGTAGGAATGCCTACCCCTCAGGAATCAGAATTACTTCAGATAAATTACACGACACCAGTTCTACGTTTAAGACAGGTAACTTTCGATCAAAATGATACTATTATTGAAATTGCTCATTCCGTTTATAGAGGAGATAGATATGATATTGAGACGGAAATTTATCGTTAATTACGGATTATTTATTGATCTGTTCAGATTGAAGACAAAAGGCATTTGGGAAAGCTCTCTTTCCAGAATGCCTTTTTGATTTTTGGATTTTTTCTTAAAATCTATCTTAAAGATAATTGTATATTCCATATTATTATATTCATGTTTACACATGAACCTTTCCTTTGTTTTTGGTCAAGTATATATAAGAAAGAGAAGGAGTAATACCATTCTCTATAAGAAAATTACAAATCATAGGATCTTTTAAGCCACGTCTGCGGCAACAGTTAAAGGTTTCTTTTCGTTATCTATACTCTCCTGATTTAATTCAGTTGAAGCTTGGCTTCATAAGCTCAAGTTTCTTTTCTTACCGTGTTCTTTTCAATTTTTTTATTAGTTCACCTCATGGCTCGTATACCAAATACATATTAAATGAAAATCAATTTAATCAATACAAGTATTGTTTCTTGTCATCATAATCCATCACCTCTAAATATCTCTTAATAAATATTGTAAATTAAATAGGGCTGTACGAATCATTTATTGATCCGTTTTTTTTTGAAAATTAATTGACAAAATTTTTAGATTACTATAAAGTTTAAATAAATTGGTATCTACCTCTATTTATAATGGTATTTACCAAAAAAATGGAGGTGATTTCTTATGTCAAATCAACTAAAGAAAAATGCAATTAGTCTTCCCGGTGCAATTGCCATGTCAATTGCAATAATGGCACCTGCTTCCGGAATGATGTTTGTTCCTCAAGTTGTAGCTCAGTCGGCAGGATCATCTGTTCCCCTGGTATATATTATCGCATTGATTGGTTCAATTTTCGTCGCTAATACTATCGTCCAATTTTCTAGGCGTATATCCCATGCTGGATCTTTCTTTGCCTACAATTCTGCCGGGCTAGGTCAAACTGTAGGATTTTTATCAGGCTGGTTACTTTTGAGTGGATACTTTGTTTTTTACCCTCAGAACATATTAGTCGCATCGTTTTTTAGTTCAAGGGTTTTAACTGAACATCTTGGAATTAATATTCATTGGGGAGTATTTTCAATCCTTTTCATCTTGATTATTTGGTATTTATCAACAAGGGGAATAAGTAGTTCCATGAAAGCTGATTTATATTTCGTTGGCGCGGAAATGTTTATCATCTTACTGGTGGTATTGGCTATTATTTTCCAGGGAGGGGCTGAAGGGAATACTTTTGATGTTTTAACGATTAAAGGGTCTCCTACTGGATGGAGCGGCATCTTTTTTGGAATGATTTTCGCCATGATGACATTCATAGGTTTTGAGTCAGCTGCTACAGTTGCAGAAGAAACCGCAAATCCTAAGAAAAACATCCCAAGGGCTATCTGGGGTTCGGTAATCGGCATGGGCCTGTTTTATATTCTAGTCACTTACGGAATGGCCATTGGATTTGGTCCCAATAACGGAGAGAAGTTTGCGCAATCTGTATTAGCTTTGAATTATTTAGCTGAAACATATGTCGGGGATTGGTTAAGAATAGCAGTTGATCTCGCTGGAATTGTGAGTGCTTTTGCCATAAGCCTTGCTCTAAATAATGCGACTGTTCGCGTAATTTATGCAATGGGCCGAGAAAATGTCCTTCCAAAGAAATTAGGAAAAACCCATGAACGATTTTCAACCCCAATTCATGCGATTAATGCTGTTGGTATATTCGCAACTCTTATTGCATTGACTATAGGATTTATTTTTGGTCCATATCCTGTTGGATATGGAGTATTGGGGTCTTTTGCAACCTTGCCTATTTTACTTCTTTATGTTCTTGCATCCGTTTCCTTGATGTGCTTTGTAAGAAAAAATCATCCTCTTGAATTTAGCTGGTGGTCACATGGAATCGCACCTTTAATCGGCGCTCTTTTGATGCTATTGCCGATTTATGGTTCTATATTTCCAATACCACCATGGCCCTATAATTTAATTCTATTGCTGGTTTTTATCTATATCCTTGTTGGGATTTTTATAGGATTAGTTCTTAATCGAAAAACAAAAAGTCTTTTAAACAATGTCGGTAAAGCTATTAGTTCAGAAGAATCTTAAAATTTAGAAAAGGTGATATAAATGACAACATTATATGGGGTAGTAGATATTGGTGGAACTAAAACATTAATAGGTATTGCTACTGAAAATGAGATTATTGAAACCATTTATTTAAAGACAAGTGATTTAAAATCGCCCGAAATGCTAATAGATACTCTAGTGGAAGAATTCGATAAATTAATATCCCAATCAAATTATAAAGATGAGGTTTTAAAATCTGTAGGTATTAGTGTTCCTGGGCCATTAAATAGAGAAGAAGGAATCATTCACTTCACAGGTAATCTAAATTGGTCTAATTTTCCGATTATTGAATATCTCCAAAAGAAGATGAATCAAATACCTGTAATTATTGATGATGATGCCAACGCTGCCGGTATTGGGGAAGCAGTTTACGGTGCTGGGAGAAGCTATAAGAATCAAATATATGTGACAATCAGTACTGGTATTGGAGGAGCTATCGTTATAGATGGACAAATTTATCGTGGAAGTCGGGATCTTGCTGGTGAAATAGGACATATGACAGTCGTACCAGACGGACCTCCGTGTTCCTGCGGAAATTTTGGATGTCTGGAAGCTCTAGCGTCTGGGACTGCAATTACACAAAAAGGACAGCAAATATTAATTCAGGAACAATCGAAAATTTTATCTAAAATAGTCGGTCAAAAAACATTAACGGCCGAAATGATTTTTGAAGCTGTAAGGCAAGGGGATAAAGCTTGCTACTCGATAATCCAACAAGTTTGTAGGTACTTAGGTATTGGACTAGCTAATCTAGTTCAAATTTTCAATCCTGAAACTATCATTTTAGGAGGGGGTATTATGAATCAATCTAGCCTTTTGATTCCTAAAATTGAAACCGAAATGAATAACCATCTATTTAAAGTACAACGAGGGCATGTAAATATTGAATTAGCTTCTCTTAATGGACAAAGTGGTTTATGGGGAGCTTTGCATCTTGCTAAAAATCATATTGCCTCTAAAGAGAGAGAATAGACATGTCATATTTAATCGTTAATGCCGATGACTTTGGTCTTTCAAGAGGGGTAAATTATGGTATTATCGAATCCCATAAAAACGGGATCGTAACATCTACAACATTGATGGTTAACATGCCAGCTGCGAAACATGCAGTAAGTTTGGCAAAAAAATTTCGCACTTTGGCGGTTGGAATTCACCTTAACCTTACAGTAGGTAAACCTATTCACCCAAATGTTCCATCATTAGTTAATGATAAAGGCTACTTCCATAGCAAGAAAGATATTTTAAATAAAGCCAATGTATTTGAAATTGAAAATGAATTTAGAGCTCAAATTAACGAGTTTTACCGCCTTGGATTGGACCCTACTCATTTAGACACTCACCATAATTTACATGGAACGGAACCGGTTAATTCTATTGTAAAGGTTTTGGCTGATGAGTATAAGTTGCCAGTTCGTCAATTATATAAAGATAAAAAATCCATGAATAAACTAGAGTTTTGTTCTAAATTTCATGGTGATGACGCTACTTATGAAACCTTATTGGATATTGTAGAGTGCGCAAGAATCAACCCTATAGAAATGATGTGTCATCCTGGATTTGTTGATCACCATCTATTAAAACACAGTTCTTACAACATACAAAGAATAAAGGAATTAGACATACTAACTAATTCATTGACAATAACTACAATTCAAAAAGCTAACATCAAGTTAAGAACCTTTAAGGATTTAGGATTCATATAATATAAGCAATGCAGTAACTCTTTAAATTACAAATATATTATTGTAAGTAGGGGTAGTACCAGCGAAGCTGTCACTACCCGCAATAAGGAAATGTCAAGGTTATAATAAGTTGTTTAAGTTTTAATACTTCCAACACACATACCCCCGTCCTATTTTGGATGGAGGTAAAATAAAGTTGTTAAATAACAATACTTTAGCAATACAGTCATTTAAAGATATTAATTTTATTTCATAATCGCGCCCGATTGCGGAATAGAGTAACTGGAGCTTTTAACTTTACTGCTTTTTATAAAGGGGTACAGCCAACATTTCGGAAATTTTGTACGCTAAGCAAATTTCAACCTAAAAAAGTCGGATTCTAGCACGCTAAGGAACCGACTTTTTATTTGGCTTGTTAAGCTGAAGCCTCCGTTAGTTGAATACCACACTATTCTTTAAAGGCACTTCCTGAGATATTGACTCTCTTTGATACAAAGAAATATACAAATACATAAACAAATAAACTTACAATTACAAGATTGAATAAATTAGCAGTAGAAGTATGCATGAACATTGCGAAATATAGAATAAAAAATTGTGCATACAGTATGACCAAGACAAACTTTAAGAAAGAATCTTTTATCTGAGATTTTGAAATAGGATAAAGTAATACACTTTGTTTCATTTCATGTTGTAAAGGAATTACCTGAAATCCAGTCATAAATAAAATAAGGAAATTAAAGATCCAACCACTTGCTGGCATAGCATAATTAACCAATATGCCAATTACAGTTAGTCTTAAATAAAGATAAAAGTAATTATTATATCTTACAAACAAGTGTGAGTATAAATATACGAATGTACTACTTTGACTATATGGGATACACCTTTTCAGAATCATAGTAAGCAAACATCTTTTCCGAAAAGAACGTTTCAGATTAGGGACATCCATGAAAATATTAATAAATTTAAAGTTACTTAATAAGGCACTTTCTTCTTCAACTATTAGCCACTGCCAATTCAGATTTCTTTTTTTTTCTATAAAATAAATTAAATAGACGAAATTTATACTCATTAAAACAAGCTCAAAAATCCAGTCATTATTAAACAAAAAGTAACTCATTAAATATATTGAAAAAAACCTATTTAGCCTATGTAACACAAATTGTACATGGTTCTTTAACCATTGTTCAATCCACTTCATTAAAATGTTATAAGCAGCAATCCCCACTATAAAAAAAAGAAAGAGAAGATTTATATTAGTTGTGTGCAAAAATAGGGATAAAAAAACAGTTATGAAACTTACCAATTTAATAGTATCAATAACAAAACTATATATAAGTGATTTAATAAAATACGGCTTTAATCCCCATTCTAATGGCAAAAAAAAGATTATATCTGCCCTTTTAACAAAAGTACGGACTTTTGTCTGTTTTAAAATGAAGGTTATAAATAGTGATAAGATTACTTCAACAGATATTTGAGGAGGTACCCACTGAAGAAATAAATTAAAATAATAAATAAAGATACTACTAATAATCAGAAAAAAATAAACAACATTCGCACCAATTATTGAATAGTACCTGAACATTTTTCTATAATATTCCTGAACCCTTAAACCCCATAATGTTTTTCTATCCATTAATACACCCATACCTTTATTGAATAATATCCCAATCTTTTATTAAAGTTAACATAAATATCCATTTCCCTTTCTACATAAAGATACCACAAACGACCGTTTATGGTACCGAAAAATATTTTTAAAAAAAACAACCTATTTCTATTAATTTATAGAACCAAAACTCATTCCCAAAATCAAAGTAACATTTTTAATAATCTAATACCGTTTTTGGTGCTAATATAGGGTTATAAACTACTTTTGCATGTGATGAATGGTGATATTTGGTTATGCACGTGTAAGTACGGAGGAACAAAACAACTTAGATATGCAAGTTGATGCCCTTACAAAATTGGAGTAGAAAAAATTTATAAAGAAAAATTGACCGGAGCTAGAAAAGATAGACCCCAACTAGAAGAACTTCTTAAAGTCTTACGCAGTGGCGACAAAATTGTTGGATATAAACTTGATCGTATTTCACGTTCTACAAAACATCTAATTGAACTTAGTGAATTATTCAATGATATGGACGTAGATTTTGTCTCTATTAATGACAGTATTGATACTTCAACTGCAATGGGGAAGTTTTTCTTTCGTACAATGGCAAATATTGCAGAGTTAGAACGAGATATTATTAGCGAGAGGACAAAATCAGGGCTTCAAGCAGCAAGATTCAAAGGAAGGAAAGGTGGCAGACCATCGCAGAAAAGGGACAAAGTTGAAATGGCGATAAAAATGTATAAAAGTAATAGAAGCAACGGGAATCGGCAAAACTTCACTGTATAGATATTTAGAAAAAGTAAATTAGACTCATACAAAAAGTATTTATAAGGATTGGTATAACTTGAGTGTGAAAGAACTGCTGACACCAGAACAGCGAAGGGAAATTTTAAACCTTAAGAATTTATCGGAATATGAATTTACTTCTTATTACAGTCTATCGGACTATGATATTGATGTTATAATTCGTCATAGAAGAGATCATAATCTATTGGGGTTCGCATTCAATTATGCATTCTTAGAAACCCCGGCTGCACGTTAATTAATATATTAGAAATACCCGATAACCTTATTAAATATGTAGTTAATCAAATTAATGTAGATCCTTAGGTTTACTCTTCATATGCTCAACGTGATACAACAAGGCGTGAGCATTTAGAAGAAATACGTCAAGTATATGGTTATAGAAAGTAAATAATTCTTACTCTTTTGTTGAATTTGGTTCATTTCTATATGCTTCAATTCTATGTTTGTATCACCAATATTTTTAATGTCCATACTGTACAAATTATATAAATCTGGATTTGTAGACTTTTAAATCCAGTATTATCTGGTTTCCCGATTACAACTTTCCATTGATTTGATGATGCTCCTTTTAACTATTGCACCCTATAGAGAAAATCGTATTAAACTGAGGGAGTTTAAGTGTATTACTTCACAATTGAATAAACCTTATATAAATATTTAGTGCAAAGTATCGATTAAAAAGATGCAAAATAACTTCAAAAGTGCCACTAAAGCATCTCATCTTGGAGATTTTTTAAAGTTGAGGTGTTTTTTTAATTGGATAAATATGTTAATCGCATAGGAGATTGTGAATAAATAAACATAAACTTATTAGTAGAATAGGTTAAAGGGGAGTTGTAGATGAAAATTATAAGAAATACTTTTCATGTTTTATTAATAGTCACTGCTGTTGTTGGATTAAATGCTTGCGGTGCCAAAGATCCAGTAAGTGAATTACAATCTAAAAAGTGGAATGTAGTTGCTACCAATGGGGAATCA
This sequence comes from Metabacillus niabensis, assembly GCF_902829255.1. Classification (GTDB taxonomy): domain Bacteria; phylum Bacillota; class Bacilli; order Bacillales; family Bacillaceae; genus Metabacillus; species Metabacillus niabensis. The sequence goes on from NZ_CADEPK010000299.1 coordinate 11,180, forward strand.
TATACTGCTGAGTTTGGTCCACTTGTATATGAGCTTGAAAAAAATGGCCATGAGTATAACCTTAAAGCAACAACCGAAACTATTAAAGAGAAAACTGGAGATTTGACGTTATCACCAAGCAAGGAATAAATGGCTACTTACAGAGTAAACAACTGCGTTTGCTCTTTATTATGGATATATAGTGAAAAAGAAAACAGTAGTTTTTGAAAATAGTTTTGTTCAAATTACGGTTTCTATTTTATAGGTGTCATAACTTAAAAGTTTTGATACTCTTTTTGTTGAACAGTTGTCATATCTAAGTGTCGTTAATAAGACTATTTTAAGGATTTTTTCCATAATGAAATACGGATATGTAAAGGTAACCACAACTTCACAAGATTTGGATTGAAAATGAAGGGAGCGATAAAATAATCTCTTAGAAGTTTATTGGAACGAAAGCAGAAGTCCAAAATTTAGTTCTGTCTTTACATGCATTGGTGCTATCCTTTTTAAGGAGAAGTGATAAACAGCTTTATAACAATAAAAATCCCATTTCACTAAATGCGAAATGGGATATGATTCAATATGCGCGCTCTCTATTTTATCTCATAAAGAGAACCCGTTCCTTACCTATATTACCTCTACAACCTCCCCAACTGTGAAGGTAGCATCTGGATCGAATGATTCAACGCATCAAGCTTGCTCTCAATTCGATTCAACAAATACAACGTCACCACAATTGGAAAGCCAACCTCGCCAATCACTGACAACCACTGCTCCATGTTTTCACCTCTTTTCATTGTTTTTGAGGGAGAGGGGACAGTCCCCCAACGTTAACCGTTGGGGACTGTCCCCACCACCACAAAAAGGCATGGGGGACTGTCCCCACCTCAAACAAACCTACTCATACCAAGGCTCCATCCCCACAACAGCTGAAAATTGCCGCAAAATGGGGACTGTCCCCATTAAATTGTGTCCCCATTAAATTGACCGCATTACATTAACGCGATATCTGTTACGTTGCGTTCAACAATTCTTGCGCCTTTTTTTGTTACGTAGTCGCCGTCTTTTGAAACGAAGACGTTTGAGGCGAGAATTTCGTCCATTGCGGTGTTTAAGGCTGCTTGGTCAACGGGTTCAGCTGGGGAGTCAATGCTGATTTTGACTGTTTTTCCAGCTGTGTTTAAAAATTGAAGTTCAAGAGTTTTTGCCATTGATGTTCCCTCCTTTCCTTATTTGAATTTCTTCATTTCCATTACGCATTGATTTGATTTGAATCATTGCGTTCCACATATAGAAGTGGTGCTGATTGTAAGCTTGCAATCGCTTGTGCAGCTTGCAGTAATTGGTCTGGAGTTGCACTTGTTTTCACATTGCTGTAGCTTTTGCGCTTTGTTTTCGCCTTTCCGTTCTCATCCACTCCCATATCGAAGACAAGGCTTAACTGAGTTTCTAATAAAGTTTCAATTGCCATTCTCTCTCACCTCCTTCACCTTCTATATATAGAGAAAGTGAACTAGGAGTAGCGGGAAAATAAAAAAAGATTTTAAAAAATTTCTCTTCATTTTAACGCTACTGCTCCCCTCGAAACTCCCTATTTATGAAATGAAGACTATTTTAAAAAAAGGAGCTAGTAAACATGGAAAAACTAAATCTCAAAACAATTAACAAGCATCAATCCTTCCAAACAGTCGAGGAGTTGGATGAAACAGTTCACAGGTTTTTGTCGAGACATGAAGCAAAATTGTCCTCTGGAACAAGGGCTGTTTTGCAATGCATTGTGGAGCACTCACGAAAGGTTATCGGTGTTTCATTTGCCAGCAACGATTACATTGCTGAACAGGCAAAGGTAAGTGTGAGAACAGTTATCCGTGCGGTTAAAATACTGCAGCAAAGGGGCATCATTAAAAAGATTCCGACAGTAAGAGCAAACGGAAAGCGAGCTACAAATATTTTAGTCATCCAGCCCTTCCAATCTTCCGAAAAAAAAACACCAATCAATAAAGAAGTAGACTAGAAACAATTCCTAACAAAATAACACATTCAAACATTTGAAGCTGTCTCAAAAGGGGCTAATGAATTCTTTGAGACAGCTTTATTTTTTTATAAAAAAATTTTAAAAACGACGCTACTCTCCGCTCCTTAACTCCCTATATATAGGTTGATAGAAGCTTTTCAAGTGAAGGACAAGCTACTGCAATTTCAAAAAAGGAGCTAAAGGGTATGGAAAAACTTACTTATGAAACAATCCAAAACTATCAATCTTTCGAAAGCACTGAAGAAATGGACAAGGCTGTACGTGGATTTCTATATAAGCATAAAGGGGAATTATCAGAAGGGGATCTGAAGGTGCTTCAGCAAATTTGGCGACATTCCGTTAAAGTCATTGGTGTTTCCTTTGCAAAATATGAGTATATCGCTGAGCAGGCGAATGTAAGTCGCCGAACTGCAATGCGTGCTGTGAAGAAATTTGTTGAGAAAGGACTCATGAAAAAAATTCCAACCGCGAGAATGAACGGCAAGCAAGGTGTGAATATCCTTGTCATTCAGCCCTTTGCATCTTTTGATTCTCTAAAAAATGATGTGTCACCGCATGCTGTCACTCCAGCTGACACTCCTAATAAAACAGAGAATAAGCAAGACTCACTCTGTGAGAAAGATCTAAAACCTAATAACGTAATAGAGCAAGTAGAGCCGTCATTAGAACAGCTAGATTCAAGCTACTTACCAGAATCTGTATCACCTAAATTTGTCGAAGCAGCAAAACCGTTCTTTCCTGCAATAGAAATTTATCGCCTTTGGCAACGAGTATTAATTGTCTATAGCAAAATGCAGCTGCAAAAGAATCTTGAGGACGTCATTGATAAGGTGATAGATGCTTTTAAACAAACGGTCTTTGCGAAAAAGCTTGGGAAAATCCGCTCAACATTTGCTGGGTATTTTTACACAATTCTCTATGCAAGCCTTGTTGTCGAAAAGCGCAAAGAAACAAAACACTTATTTTATAACTTTTTGAATGAGGGGGAATGATAAAAGTCTCCATGCATTTTTAGCAATTGTAATGAAAGAAGATAGTGTTCAAAGTGAATAGTCAAAGCATCGGAAATGCAAAATACATAATTAAACCGGGATTCAATCGATAAGCAGTCGGAGCTTTTGAGGCAATATACGTTTGCCATACAAACGTTAAAAAGAGAAAGGCTTTTTACCCTTCTCCCTGTGTATCGTCGTTTTTTCGCGGATATAAAATAAATTGCATCGTTGGATAGCTATATGCTTGTTCATATAAATCTTTTAATGTTTTACGCAGGGCATTCATCCTTTTTCTATCGGTTGCTTCAGCGAAGTAGTCTTTAAAAGGTGGCTTGTCCTCACAAATCGTAGCAATCGCGTGGTAATGCTTTTCATACCTTCGAACCTCAACCTCAATTTCATCTCCGCGCTCATTTTTAATTTGCTTAATCTCCCTTGAAAGATAATCCTGCATTTCCATTTGATTTCCCTCCTTCACTTTCTATCATTATGTAAATATTCATTTTCGACAATTTTCTTTCTCACTTATATAGTATTGGCTAAATCTTTTGCATGTCCTTTATGAAATAGATATTTACTTTTGGAAAAATAAAAAATCTCTATCTAGTGAAAACGACCTACCTTCCTAAAATAGGTAAATAGAGTGATTGAGCTTGCATAATAATGGAAGTAACATTTACCTATACCATATTCATGGCAGTTGACATGAAAAGGGAGAGTGTGAATTTATGCAAAATAAGTTTAAGCAACAACTAAAGGACTTAGTCCTGGAAAAGGTTAACCAGATTATTAAGACGTTAGATAAGGAAAAACAAATCGAATGCGGCCTTGTCATAAAGGACTTTTGCGAACGATTTGCCTTAGATGAACCAATCTTTCAACATTTATATGCTGCCTATAAAGAACAGATGACATCACTTGAGCTATATAGTCAGGAAATTGATATTTACTATCATCGTGAACATAACCTTCATACGTTAACATACTTAGAAAAATCTTTTACCTTAAATGACGAAACGTATGTTTACTTCCTTACGAGCTGTATTGAAATCGTACGGGAGGTTTTACCGTTAGGCACTGTTGTAGAGCTTGATGAGAATTACTTTAAACCGAGTCAGGAGCATGGTGTTCCCGCGAAAGTTGTCATAACAGGTAGATTTATTGCGCCAAAGGGCTATAAGACCTACTTCCCTTACTGTGGTGTCCTCTACCCATTCGGTGAAATGAGAAAGGATGCACAAATCCACTTCACCACACCTCTCATAAAAAATGTCATTCACCATGGCTATAAGGATGAGGCTGAGGAAGCACTGGAAATCATCATGAAAAAAGAGTTAATTATTGATAAAAACTTAAAATCTATTGAATTCTCTGTACAAGATATGCGGAAGCTCCAAAAGGAAATCGAATTAAAGCAAAATGCAGGTGAGCGATAATGGCTTTATATACCTATGATTTTTGTCACGATCTTCTATACGGTGGCTGGGATTCCGGCATCATCAATAACCTTGAGGACGCAAAGAGAGAAATTAAACAAAACTTCGAGGACATGGATCTCGAAAACGCCTCTGTCCAGGAGGAAATGCGTCAAATTATTGATGAAATGATCGCGGAACTTGACCAGTTAATTTCTACAATTAAGTCAGTCAATTTTAGATAAATTGAAGCTTCTATAATATAAGTATCTCATTTGTAGATCAAAACCTTAGGCAGTTATCTCCTACTTTACTTTTTACGATTCACATCTGTTTGAGGTGGAGTGGCCTACTGCCTTCCAATATTAAGGAAAGGACGTGCAAGTATTTGGCGAAACCAGATATTAAACTGGATATCAACGAGCTCCAGGCTGCATTGAACTCACTACAAAGCGGCATTGATGACTTTAAAAGCTACACAACAACCTTCCGAGATAGTACAAGAGACCAGTTAAAGAGCTTTAACTCCGACTTCATCGATAAGCTAGACGGTGTATTGGACAACATGAACGATGACATTAATACAAGTCTCTTAGAAAATTTGGAGTCGATTAAAAAGGTCGGAGAAAAGATAATTGAAGAAATGCAAAGTGCCGATGAACAAATAGGTCAGAAGATAAAGAGTGGTACATCATGAAACGTGATTTAAAAATCAATTACGGAATATTGGACGGGATTATTGAACAGCTCCACACATATAAAAATGCCCTCGATACGATGCACTCTTCATTAGAAACTCTAGTAAGCTTTATCCGGAACAACTACGCTGACAGCATCGACGCTTGGGATGATGTTGTCAAAGATTCAAAGAAGCATATAAAGGATTATCAAGGCCAAATCGGTGACCTTCTATCGTTATTTGAAGGCTATGTAGACGACACAACCGCTTATATAACACCACTTGCCCGAAATTCAATGATGCGAGTCGATCGCAATGATATTTGGGCCAACTTGTGCCAAGTAGAATCTGGGGTTACAAATAATGTCCCAAAGGCGATTAATATCACCTATAATACCCCGTTTTCCTTTGCCTTTTGGGAAGACCCAACGGATGAAGAAAAGGAAAGAAGTCGGGCAAATAAGGAAAAGCTTGAGTATATTCGTGGCGAGATTAAAGCATCAAAAAGTATCCTAGAAGGAAAAGTGGACGCCTTATGGAATCTATATGATAACAAAATTGTCCCATTTGAAAACACCGATGATGCCTACAATAACAAAGCCGCAGATGTTAAAGACAAATACACAGACTTCTTTGAAGGAGTAGTAGATGTCCTAAGCGGAATCGGGAATGCGGTATCAAGCTTCGTCGAAGGCTTAGTTGATGGTATCATTGATATTGTCGTTGGACTTGTTACAATTATTGTCGAGGCCGGAATCGTCGCTGTCTCCAATCAAATCCCAGACTTCGTTGAGCCAGACATTCTCAAGGACAAAGCGAACGAAATTAAGGATAAATACAGCGAAATGGTCGTAAATGCGGTTGAAGACCCATTCAGCATATTGGAATCACTCGGCCAAGGTGTTACCGATACAGCGGAAGAAGAAGGCATTATGTACATTGCTGGTAATGTGTCAACTTCGTTTATTCCGTATGTTGGTGTACTTGGGAAGGCCAAGTGGTTGAAGGCTGTTGATAATGGGAACGGACCGAAGACAAAGCCGGTATCAGATGGAATTCAAGCCAAAGTGAAGGACCTTGTAAATAATAACAAGGCGTTTGAAGGGATTAAGAATGGTGCTATCGAATTTGTAAGTGGTGTAAGAAATGGTGCGATTATCTTTTTTAATGGGGTGTTTAGAACTAATAATATAGAAGATAGACTGGCTACTGTAGGTGTACCTTCTGATATGAAAGTACCTTGGAATGTCTTGGATAATAAGACTATTCAGGATGACATAGTTGCCCCATTGAAAATGTTGTTTAGTAAAGAGAATGATGGGGGAAAAGTTAATAAGGATACAGTTCAAGGTGGAACTAATCTCACTGAACCTTCTTTACCTAGTGGAGGTAAACCCAAAGGGAATTATGGAGAAGGAGATTCCCATGGAATAAAGAAGCAAAATGAAACTGCTGATCTCTTGGCTGATGCGGGCTATGACATTGAGATGCTGGATGAAATTGATGGTGGAAATGGATATGGAAAACAAGATGGATCAAATCCAGATTTTCTAATTGAAGGGAACGTATTTGATTGTTATTCACCAAAACCAGATGGAAAGGTACAAAGTATAATAAAAGAAATAGCCGGTAAAACCAAAAAACAAACTGGACGAATCGTTTTATGCCTAGACAATTTTCCAGATGAGAAAGTTGCTGAGGTTACCGAAACAATTTTAAGAAAAGCAACCCCGAATGGAGATTTAAAAAGACTTGAAGAATTAATTCTAGTGAAGGATGGTAAGATTACAAGAGTATTTGGAGGGTAGAAGGATATGGACTGTACACTATTTTTAGTCACAGAATTGGACGAGGAAACACTGAAAAGAAAGATTTATAACATAATGTGTGAAGCAGTTGAAGATAAAGTGACTAACTACGAGAATTTTTCTCGTCTTAGCTGTAAATACTTCACACTTGATATTGAAACAGAGGATATTATTAGTCTTGATTTTTTAAAGGAAGAATACGGAATGGAAATTAATGCAGAGATTGGAATTCAACTATTTGGAAAATCATTTGAGGAAGGATTAGAAGTATTGTTTAAAATATTCGGCAATATTTTGAAGGAATTTAATCCTGACATGGTGTTTGTGGAAAATGGTACAGATCAATTATTTAGAAAAGAAAATGACACGGTGATTATAAATAAAAAATTGGATCAATATCAGGAAAAATATCTATCAAATGAGATAATTAGCTTACTAAAATTCCCATATATTTACCAAGACTTATCAAACTAAAACGAGGTCTTTTGGTGGTTACTCAGTATGGAATAAACCACTTTCCCTTTCATTATTACCAACATAAGCTTTGTTCTATCTGTAGGAATATTTCACCATTTTTTAATGTAGGTATAGAATGTCTAGAATAAATTTAACGGAACAGGACAATTATGGTCAGATATCACCATAATTGTCCTGTTTTTTGTATATAACTACTTAAGATGAAGATTGGCAAGAGGAAGACCATAAATTTTGTCCTTAATTATTAAGGTTGCATCAGAAATAGATCCTAACTTAGCATATACATGAGACACCTTGTTTTTAAAAGTAAAAATGGTGCAGTGGAAATCATAGTTAAAATAATAAGGAGTAGTTTTGATGAAAAACTATGTAGAAAATGTGACTAATAATGCGAAAGTTGCAATAGGATTAGCAGTAGCTGATAAAATGTTTGAACTACTTAATATAAATGATAATTATAAAGAATACAAAATGGGTAGAGAAGCATTAGATAATTGTTGGAAGTGGCTTGAAGGAGGAAATATAGAAGTTGATGTTTTATGTAACTACATAGATAGTGAGGATTATGAGGATATAGCTGAATTTGCCAACAGCGCGGAAAGCACAAAAGAAATATATGCTTGGTACGCTGCTTTATATGCTGTTTCATCTACAACCAGACAAGTCTACAGAAAAGAAGAAAACAACTACCCACCACAAATAGTAGAAAGTGTAGATGATGATACATTAATAACATTTGTTGAAGGTGCGGTTAAGTCTGAATTCTTAAAAATTGGGATTCTAGAGAAAGTGAAAAAATACTTACTAGAAAAGTATCCTGCTGGTAGTGATTTGGAAGATCTCACTATTACAAAAGAAGAAATTATGAAAATGGTAGATGATAATTATTAAAACATGTATTAGATTCGCCGTTGATGATTAAAGGAAAAAGACTAGAGTAAGGAAATAGATTAATTCACAAGGAGAATGCAATGATAAACCAAAAAAAGTTAGAAATGGCTTTTAACAGATATAGCAAAAATTTTGTGGATGGAATCAAATTTGAAGAAGTTAAAGAGAAATATCATGTCAGTAGGAGAAAGATTGAGAAAATTGTTGAACAAAATGATACAGAGAAAGATCACATACTATTAATAAATCTTAATAAAATTTTCTCCTATTACTTGTCACAATGGAAAAATGATGTATTAATCAGCGGTGGAAATAATGCAGAAGGATTAAAGAACATGCAGAAGGTCTTATTTTACCAGTGCATGGGGCAGGAGCTTTATACAACCAAGTATCCTGAGATGATTTTGGGATATACGTTTAGAGAGGTCGTCCTCACATTAGTTCATTTTGCAATGTATGGGTGGGAGAAAGAAGAAAAGATATTATATGATTTTATGGCTCATCACTTCGGTGGACATTTAATAGATGCCAATGAACAGAACAGACATATTTGGTTTCTGCTTGAGCTGTACTTGCAGTATAAAAATAAAACCATCATGGGAACGAATAAAAAATTGCATTTAGCCGTGAAAAATAAGTTTAAAGAAGCTAATCAGCGATGCGGCTCAATCCCTGATGACCTAAACATATATGATGAAGTGCTTGAACGTTGGTCGACTAGTGATTTAGAAGAAATAGAACAATTGATTTTGAAAATGTCTGAGTATCATTCTGTTTTAGCTTCTGAAATCGGAGAGCTAGGTGAATTTGGCGATTTCAGATACGGATTTTATCCTTTTGAAATCTTATTCTTGATCCATGTAAGGAAACAACTAGGGTTACCAGTACCTACTCAAATCGATCATTTTCTGATGAATACTCCAGAAGCGAAAATGGTGTTTGAAGAACGTGAGCCATACCCTGAATGGGACACCGCGCTTCAAATGGTCGATCAATTTTATCGTAAAAACTACCCGGAATATATTCCTAACAAGCATGAAGAGTTGTTTCAATAAAAGGGAGGAAGCTAATATGCCTGATCAAGGGATAGCGCAGGTTATTTTCCCTGATAGCAAGGAGTTGGAAACGTTATTGAATGAGCAAGGAAGTTACGACTTACACGAAGACCTATTAAAATATGGATTGACGACGAAAAAGTTTTTATACGTTGACTATAAAGGTGAGCAATACCAAGAAATTGTCAATTTTATTCTTGATTACGAATTTGCCGACCAAATTGAATTAGCAAAAAAAGAAGAACTCGAGAAATTAGAAGCATTTAATTATGAATATTTACCCGAAAAGATCAGGGAGGCCAACAAAATACTGTCACCTAAGGGGTATGGACTATTTTCATATCCGAATTCGGGCGACTTCTTCGCACTATTCATTGGGAAATTAGAAAACATAACAAAATGGCTGCAAGAAGAAGTGCTTCTCGATGATAGAATCCCTTTTCAAGAAAGGTGTATCAAGTATTACAGATAGATCTAAGATTGTACATCAATTCTTTTTATTTTTAGGCATCGTTATTTGAATTTTGACAAAGAAATAGATTTCTAGCTAAAGGAGTCGGGAAAATACTGCAGACCTTAATTATGGTGATTCTAGCTGCTTCTACTTCATAACAAATAATGATTAGGAAAAAATTGTTTAATTAATAATGATTGTAGTCCGGTTTTACATACTTAGAAAGGTTTTGAAGAGTGGATTACGGATGTTTTAGAAGAGGACTCAATTCTCAGTATTAAGGAGGATATACATGAAACCAGATTTTTTCACAATAACAATGTATCCAACAGTATCTTTTAATAAAGAGGAAGAATTAGGTCGTCTTTTGGATCTATTTGAGTCAAATGAAAAATTTGCTCCTACGCATTGGGGAAACTGTGAAACGGTACGAGTAGAGTATAACCGCCTGGAAATTTTAGAAAAAGTAATTTCGGAGCGTACAGTATCAGAAGTCTATTTATATCGTGATAAATCTGTGAGCTACACAGGACGATTTCAAGTTAACTGGAGTTATCGTTCATTTATGGAATTTGAATTTCATAAATCAATACCTGAAAAATTATGGCCTGCATTTTTTGATTTTTCCGATCAAATTGCAGAAATTGCCAAACCGAGTTACGGGGTAACTCAAATTTTTTGGCCTTTATCATATCCATGGAATACAGAACGTGAGCGATTACAAATGTGGATGGAAATATCCTCGCAACCTATACCAGTTAGGTTTTTTCCAAATGGCCCTTTAGGGGTAGGAGTTAGAACATACTTTAGTAGTCATATTTTAGAAATGTTTGATAGGGGATTTTTACTAAATAGCCCAGCTACAATATCAGAGCTTGATTGGGGAGGCATTGGTATTAATCTTTTACATAATCCATTAGAAGCCGATATTGATACGTTACTGGATAGTTGGTTATCTGTAATGGAATATTTGGAACCAGCTCAAATTATAGCTGTACCAAGTTTTGATGAGGATCGGATGGGTGTAACTTTTTCTCCAAATGTTGCTTGGAAGGATTATCTGAAAAGTTAATTGATAGGAGAGAATAATGAGTGAGAATATGGTGAAATTAGGGTCAAGGCAAAACGAGTTCTGTTAAGTGTTTTTTCACTTAGAAGACTTATCTTAAGGGTGACACAATGATAAAAAATTTTATAGTATTAGGAGTTAAAACTAATAATATTGATGAAGTAACAAATGATTTGGAAGAATTATTGCAAATTAAGTTTACAATACATGAGAGTAGTTATTGGGGTATATATAATCTGGCAAAAATATCTAAATCATCAGATATAAAACTTGGGTATAACTATGTAGATGAGGATTGGCGAGAGGAAGAGCATAAAGATTGTCCTCTACTAGTTGAATTAAATAATCTACAACAATCTGAAGAAACAATGAATGTAATTTGTCGAAAACTACCCTATATTATACCTCTAACTATTACAGTTATTGAACCTAATATTTCATCGAGGAAATACAAATTTATAGATGGAGAAGCAAAACTAGTTTATGAACATTTTTTTAGGTGAGAAAGTAAATACATTATTTTAGTATTCCCTTCGAAAAGGAGCAATTATGGTAAGTTAAAAGAAAACCATGATTGCCCCCTTTTTTATAGAATTTACATTTATTGGTGCTGTTCCATATAAGTAGTCTTTTATGTTTGTTCATTTTATTGTTCTACTTGCCATGGTTTTTGAACAGCATCAAATTGTCTAGGAGGCTTCATTGGAACGTAAGGAAAGAGCAGTAAAAATTTATGATTTAATAAAGAATGGCGATACAGAACAAGCGAAAGAGATAATGCTTACTGATAAGACTATGCTTGATTTTGTCACACCTTATGGAACGTGGCTGCATGTTGCGGCAAGAGCTGGTGAACTGGAAATGATAAAATTTCTTGTTGAATCTGGTATGGATATGAACATCAACGAAGGTGTACCGAAGTCTGCTCCTATTGCTCATGCAGCGAGTGAAGGTGAAATTCATATTGTAGAGTACTTACTTGAGTGCGGCGCAAGTCTTGATGTTAGTGAACCAAATAAAAATCCATTATTCTCAGCCATTTATGGTGGGCATCTCAATATTGTGAAAATGCTCGTTCAGAACGGTATTGATTATTCTGTTAAATACACAGGTGATGGGATGCAAGATATAGGAGCTTATGAATTTGCAATTGAGAGAGGCCAATTAGACATTGCGAATTATTTAAAAGATAAACTCGCGGAATATTAACTTTTTAGTCAAAAAGGGAAAAGTTATTAAATTTGGTACCCTAAATTGGAGGAATTATCATGAATAGTAGTCAGAATAACATCATCGTACTCCTACAGCAGCATCAATTATGGATTGATACAGTTGGAAAGCAAGGGTCTAAGTTAGTGCTTGATGAAGAAGATATGAGGAGCATTGATTTGAAAAATTATCCTTTAGATCAAGGATATATAACAGAATGCATGTTTCATAGTATGGACTTGCAAGGGAAGGACTTTCATTATTCGGTTTTATGCTCATCAAAGTTTATTTCTGCCAATTTAGATGGAGCTAATTTTTATAAATCTGACTTATCATATACAAATTTTTCAGGAGCAAATATGTGTCATACGAAGTTAGCGAAGGCGGATTGCTATGAAGCTAATTTTCAAGAAGCTGACCTTTCAAATTCAAATTTAATAGCATGCTTGTTTCATGATACAAATTTACAAAATGCTATTTTAAAAAATGCGGACCTAAGTGTAGCTTCCTTTAAAAATGTACTCCTAAATGGTGTGAATATGTCAGGTGTAAGGGGAATTGAGGAGGCAATGATAACAAGTATTAATATTGGCACTATTGATAATCCGAGTATTTTAAATAATGAGGAAGCTAAAAATTGGATGAAAGCACAAGCCGTTAAGTAAAATCAGCTGGCAGTATTTATATCAATTCCTAAGGGTGGAGACACAAGGATAGAGAAATATGTAAAAATAGGAATAAAGCAAGATGACATTGACAAAGTAACGAATGATGTTGAAGCATTGTTAAAAGTTCGTTTCACAAAACATGAGAGTAGTTACTGGGGGTTGTATAATTTGGTACAACTATCAGAATCAGAAGAGATAAAACTTGGATATAATTATGTAGATGATGATTGGAGAGAAGAGGATTATAAAGATTGTCCCTTGATATTAGAATTAAATAACTTGCAACAACCAGAAGAGATCGTGGACTCACTTTATAACAATCTTCCATATGTTATTCCTTTGTATATGAGAGTGATTACCCCAGGAGTTTCGTTAAAGAAGTATATTTTTGAAAATGGACATACGAAACTAGTTTATGAATATTTCAAGAAAAAATAAAATGGAAATAATTGGTAGACGATATACTAATTTGAAGAAGTCTTTTTTTAATATAGTCTCCTTTAAGATACCAGTAGAAAGTAATGCAGAGATTGAATTAGACATCATGCTTTTAATTTCAACGAGTGAAGGGTGCTAAACATGTATAAAGATTTAGATAACCTACTATCTGCCGAAACATCAGTAGATTCCTGGTATGACGATGGTTGTATGATTGCAAGTGAAATACTATCAGAGTTTAGCACAGAAGATTGGCAAGAGCTAGCACGAAAGGTCCTTACGAAACCTTTAGAATGGCAAAAGAAGCTAGCTTACTGTCTTGATAGCAATTGCACGAACTATGAACTTCAGATTCTATTATCATTACTAAATATTCAAGATGAAGAGCTATTTGTAATTTGTATTGATACACTAAGAAGCTATACAACACCAGAAAGTATAAAAATAATCGCAGAGAATCATATCATACTAAAACGAGTAAATGAATTAATCCCCAAATCAGGAGTAGCTGTTAAGAAAATTCTCGAAGATTTTCTTGTAAATATTCAACAATAGTTTTACTTACCTTAAGTCTATATAGTTTTTAGTAACCAAGGGTAGCTCGATGATTTCTTTATTAAAAGAGCGAGAAAACTTGTTTTACATTGAAGTTGTTTTAAAATGCTTTCTTTAAAATATAGATAGAAATGAGGAAATCTAATTGGATGCTGACATTAGAGTAAGTTCCTTACCATCTGAGAATCGTAAATTGTTTCAAAAGGTGAAACATCAGACACTATACAAAATGATAAGGTTTAGCTGGTGGGAGAGTCATGAAGCAATGGTGCAATGTGGAATTGCTGAAGAAGACGTATTCTCATTAACTGCAGGACATGTGTTAATGTATTTTCATTCTGGATTAGTTATAGGGGCAGCAAGTGACCCAGAGCGAAATTCAGTTCTTATTTGGGTGGAAAGAAATGACACAGGCTATGTATCTGATGATCCTATCGAAACTGATACTGATTTATTTTCGATTAATGCCTTGGATAAACAATATAGCAGCTCTTATTGGCGTCAAATCGTAGGGCATAGGATTGAAGAGATTAGTATTATTAAGAGTATTCCGCAAAATGCATTGCTTGCTGAATTGGCCAATGAGGTTGGTGTTGAGTTCGTTATGGATAATGGGGAAAAAATTATCCTGTCTCATGGTCTCCACAACAATTCGGACGATTTTTCAGTGATAACAGAGTCATATATAGATAGAAGAATATTAGAGAATTTAAAGTGGGAAAATTAAAGGATCAGAAAATAAATGCTATGGTGGACAACGATAATGATAATGAAAAAAATCGAACAAAAAGAGCTAGATTTATTGATAAGCGATCATAATAAATATATAGATTCTGCACAAAAAAATGAGCTAGAGGGCAAGAGGTTAATTTTAGATGAAATAGATTTCTCACAAAACGATCTATCAAGGTTAAACTTTGTAAATGTATATATAACAGGATGCATCTTTCATAATATGGTATTTGAGAATATCAATTTTGGAGGAGCAAAATTATATGATTGTAAATTAAGTAATATTACCTTTAGAAATGTAAACTTTGGGAAGGCTGTTCTGGATTTTAGTCACATCGAACATTCCACTTTTGAAAATTGTACACTTCGAAAAATAAACTCAAATGAAACGAAGTTTGAAAAGATATATTTTAATAGTTGTAAATTAGATGATGTATTTGCCTATAGTGTACTTAATGATGTGGAATATGAAAATTGTGAGATTAATGGAGTGGAATTTTGGGAATGCATCATTAACAATCTTAAATTTATAAACAGCGAATTTGATGTAAATGATAGTATAAAAAAGATTAACATAGGAACCCTTGAGCAACCAATAATCGTTAATGGAAACGAGGCTGTGAAGCTTTTTAAAGGGGCTGCGGAAGGTATATAGATCTTGACAGAATAGGAGATAATAATCGATTTGTATACAAATATATTCCTAGATTCTCATTTGGAGAAAAAGGAGATTATTGATATCGTTTCTAGGTTCGTTTGACAGAGTCAGTAAAATAGTACCTTTTACCCGACAAAGATATTGGTAAAATTTGTAGAATAAGATTCGATATTGGGGTGTTTTGCTAAGCATAATCATATATTCCCTTATTAAAAGAATTGGAGGATTTACATTTAATGGGTTTTTTTAATCGTTTTTTTAAGAAAGTGGAAGAAGTGAATAAAGGAGAAGCTGCTTTGTCAGAGCTTGAATCTGAGCTTTACATTGAGTCACCAGAGGAAGAAGCTAGGAATTACTGGGTGGAAATGGCACAGAATATTATTGTAAATGTCGTTAAGGCAACTGATAACTCTGTAGAGCGTGCCTTTGTCCTAGTAGATATGAGGGAACAGCCTTCTTTTGATATTTTTTATCAAATTGATGGCAGATTAGTGATGTGGAATCAGCTTGAAGATACTAGTATAAAAGAAAAGCTTGAAAATGAATTATTACCGCAAGCACCTGCTGTCGCTTCTGCTGTAAATGGCAATTTTGAAGAAGCTGAACACGTTAAGATTGCCTACGCTGAGCTGCAATTTGAGTGGGCAACTGGAGCTTGGTTTTCTCATATCATTTGGGAAGATGATGACAATGCAAAGCTAGCAAAGGAAGAAATCCTAAGTCAATGGTTCAATACTTTGAGTGCTGAAATTAAAACTCAACCATTAGATAGTGATGCCAAACTTTCATGGTATCCATGAAAATATGTGGACGGTTCTCATGCTTCTTTGGAAGTGAAAGAACCGTCCACATTTTGTCAAAGGGGGAATAAGTTGTGGAACGTCCAGGATCAGTATCTCTATGGTTGGGAAATTGTAAAAATGAAAACTTCCTAAGACAATATGTTGATATAAAACTTGATGAAACTGGTGAGAGAATTCCATCGACATTTATGAATGATTTTAAACTAGACTTTATCGAGTACAATCAAGATTTAGTAGAATGTACATTTATTGATCCCCCTACATCTTCCCTGTCAGAATTACTAAGGAATGCTTCATACTCGGATACAATAATTGATGAACTTGTAGATTTTTATGGCCCACACTTATCCGAACAATACAATGTTGCAATACGATTATATGACTTCGAATACCCGGAAACGATTGAGGAAGCCGCACTTGATGGTAAAAAACTGACTTTTATTGGTTCGGTAGTTTATGAGGAGTAAACTAAATATCGACATTTAAGAATAAAAATCATAAGAGTAGTTGGGGTTGGGAAAATGGATTATGAATTGGAAAGTCCATTACCTTATCAATTACTAGCAGACATGATTCGAAAACAATTAATCGAGGTTCTGAATCATAAAGTATCCATTCACATCGATGAAGAAGAAATCATAATCGGAACAGAATTTTTTTCGTTAGCTCTAGAAATAGATGATATTTCAGACATTACTTTTATTAAAGAGCATTATAAGCTAAATGTTAATGTTTGCATAAGAGTTCAACTGTTTAATCAAACGTTTGTTCAAGGTTTAGAGTACTTATTTAGGGTTATCGGGAAGCTTATGAAAAGAATGCCTGCGAATCTGTTATTTTTAGGCCGCGATATATGGTGGTCATTTTCCTGTTGTTAAATTGTTAGTAGAGAATCATATAGATGTATTTATAACATACTCTGGTGACAACATGAAGGAAATGGATGCGTATGCATTTGCCGTTGAAAGAGGACAAACAGAAATCGCAGAATATATAAAGGGAAAGATGGATGTAAAAGCATAGAAAGAACTTTTGAAAAAACAAGCAAAACATTTCAAGCTCTTTATTATATCTAGATTTTAAATTTACCTCCTATCACAAGAAATAAAGGATGCCGATATTCTAGCACCCCATACAACTGTACTTAGACAGAAAGCAAAACTCGCTTGCTCATATCTATTCCATTTTGATTCACGTTCAATTATTCATTGATTCTCTTTATTTGGCTTTGCCCAGATTAAATAAAGATACCCTAAGATTGCGCGTTCTTGCTTGGTTATGCTCAAATTGGATTGCTTGACTAGAGCTAGGATATCGCGGTTTTGGTGGCAGCCGAATGCTTTCACTGCGAGCTTATCAAATTTCTTTTGAATCCAAGCCAGTGTTGGGGTGGAAGATAAACCGTGTTCCATAAGTAAGATCTGTCCATTCGCTTTACACCATTTATTGAAAAGGTTTAATACATGAACTGGGTTTTCATAGCTACAAAAAGACCCAGATGACACAATCGTATCAAAGGAATTATCAGGAAATTCAAGGGACTCAACATCTGACACAATAAATTTTGCTCTAAAGCCGTAATCTTTTGCAGATTCCTCAGCATGTTCAATCATTTTAGGGCTGAAATCCACTCCTACATACTCAATATCTTTTGGGTAAAATGAGAAATTCATTCCTGCTCCAACCGCTACCTCAAGAGTGTCCCCTTTGACAGCTTGGAAAATGTGCCTTCTCCATTTGTTATTCTCTTGGTTTTTCCGCCTTTTCGAATATTTTACAGCTTGTTGGTTAAACTTTTGAATTAATTGTTTTTTCTCCACGATGTTTCATTCACCTCCTACTATCACTATATCAACAAATTTGCGCTGTTATCCGAATAAAAAAATTTTTTTCATTATCGTATGCAAACTTATATAAACAAAAAAATGCCTTTACCATCATAGGTAAACGCATCCTTGTTTGATTATTTGTTATCTGTTTTTTCATTCCAACAACTTCTTTCGGTCCGTTACAAGGGGAGGCTGCTCGAGCCATTCTTTTTCAATTAAAATGTCAAAGGTGTCCTTTGCGTAATTCATGACTTCTGCAATGATTTTGCTATATTGGGCTGTCAAATCGGTTCTCATTGTTACAGACATGGCGTGTGATATGAGGCTGATGTCTACCGAATTCAGCATGTTAATAAGAGCAAAAATTAGCTTATCGGAAAATGGTGAGACAGTGGAGGCAGTTACTTCCATCCCGACAGTAACTGTGCCAAGAAGATCCTCCGCCATCATTAAGTCGTTGAAGAATTGGATTTGTTTTTCACTAATCGATTTTCCCCTTAGTATGTGATTTTTTAGTTTCTTATCATTGATGACTTGGGCAAAGCCTAACATGATAATGACAGAGAAATAATTTCGCTCTATGTTAAAAAAGATCTCGGACAATTCGATTGCATTGAGTGGACGTTTTTTGCCAACGATTCCGTTAAGGAAGGAGCCTTTTTGAACGAACTCAATTTCCTTAGGGTATTCCATTTTAGGTGGGCGGTCATAAATTCCCTTTGAGAGCATTAATTTTACGGCTTTTCCAAACATCTCAGTTGTTGTATGTATACACTCAGTAAAGAAATCAAGGATGTCTAATCGAACATTATTAGAGGCAAAATAACTAAAGTTTATCATCCCAAGTCGATTTGTCATGTAAAGATAACTTAGTGTAAACACATCGTGAAAGAGCTGTGGGGCAGCCAAATTTACATCACCATCTGAAAAGCCTTCTGGTATCGGGAAATTCTCCTCGAGAAAGATTTGCTTTACCTTTTCTAATCTCCCTTCTGAAATATGCAATGCCTCTTTGGCAAGTGGCTTGATTTCCTCATCCTGAAGGTGATGCAGAAAATATGTTAAAAATTGAACATTCATACTCTCCTGATTAAAAATTCCCCAAAGCCCACCAATTTCTGTGCACGTTAATTTAATATTGTGTTGTTTATTATGTGGTTCCAATAACGATCCACTCCATCATTTTTAGTTATAGTATTGCAAACTCCAATCATTAATAATCTTTAATTTTTATTTTTTTAAATGGAGATTATTTTTAGGTATAATTTGAGCCAGTGTTTGCATTTTTAATGGGATCGTACAATGCGACAATTGGCTTGATGTCATGCATTTTGAAGGTGGACTCCTTTAAACTATCTTGATGGAATTGAAATGATTCTTTATTTTTAAGTGAAAAGCTGTTTTGTTTTTATTGGAATGTTTACATAGTTTTTGTAATGGCAAAAAAATGCCTCGTAAACCCTTGTTGGCGGAGCGAATATCGTTAATAATTAGTATGAGGTAAACTGGAAAAACATTGTAAAAAGATTGCGGATACCTCAGTCTTTATTTCTTATCATAATAGAATGAGAGGGCTTAAGATGAGTGTTTCAATTTATTACACAGCAACACGTAAACAAAAGCTAACGAAGGAAGAACAAGAGGCTATTCATCAATTCATTATTGATTATTCCGTTGATGAAGAAATCGAAAAATATATGAATACGGGTGAAGGATATAATTGGACTAGCTTTTATGTCTATGACAATGAAGATCCTACAGAAGCGGATGTTATATTTGAAGGTGCAACCCAGCTACCTGATAATAGCGAAGATGCGATGTGGGATGGTATTCAGCATTGGTCGGCTTTGCTTTCGCAAATTCGCTCTGTTGTCCCAGAGGCAAAGTGGCATGTACATGTAGATGACCATGAGCTTGTGTGGGATGAAGAGCATTTGGAATATGACCTATCGAAATAAATGGATGAAAGGCACTTGTTGCTTTGTGGAATAGTTTAGCTAATATAACATGAACCATCTATCAGCATGTAGGATAGATGGTTTTAAGGGAATAGTACGTTTATAAATCTACTTGTTAAAATACTGCTGAATGATTGAGGCAAATTCTTTCGTTGCTTCTTCATTTTTTACATTTAAATTTAAAACTAAGTTTCCTAAATAATCATCTGTTTCGAAAAGCTTTTGGTTGGTTTGATAAATATTCAACAAAATCGGATATTGCTTACCGACCTTTTCCATCTTCGTTTGAATTTTATATTCCTTTGTTCCGAAACCGAGTGAAGTATAAATTGCAAAAAATAGATCAAAAACTAAATCGAAAATAATCACATTTCATCAAATCCTAAATTAATTGGATCTAATGGTAATTGCTCCTGTGCTAGCATATTTGTTGAAGGAACCGATTGATCTACCTCTTCAAAAGCAAACCCGTCAGCCCATACCTTTCCTGTTCCGATTAATAGAACCCCAAAGTGTATTGAAACGCTGTCTTCAGGCACATCTAGCACGATAAAATAATAGTTCCAATCAGTTGTACCTTGGATTGGGCGATTGTCCATATTATCAAACTGGATCATATCACTAGAAGCATTATCAATTCGACACCATGCCCCACACTTTACAACTTCTTCAGTTTTTAAAAAACAGGAAACTTTAATCCGTTTTCCTTTCCATTTTTCCGCTGAAA
This sequence comes from Metabacillus niabensis, assembly GCF_902829255.1. Classification (GTDB taxonomy): domain Bacteria; phylum Bacillota; class Bacilli; order Bacillales; family Bacillaceae; genus Metabacillus; species Metabacillus niabensis. The sequence goes on from NZ_CADEPK010000299.1 coordinate 31,617, forward strand.
AGCTTTGCATCATCGTGCCAAATTGTCCTTCCCCTGCGTCTCCAACAGACGCAAGTAAGCCCGAGCTTGTACCCGTATGAAATACTTGATTGTCGGCTTTCATTTCATAGAGATTCGGGTGTGAGCCACTTAAAACCCATCCTTTAATCAATTTTTGTTCACCCATATTTTCTTCCTCCGTCCTTTGTAGTGTTCGCATCAATTTACGATATTTTCCTGGTGGCATTTGATAGACTTCTTTAAAAGAACGAGTAAAAGCCTCTTGGGATTGAAATTGCAACTCAAAGGCTATTTGAATAATCGATTCATCTGAATATAACAAGTACATCGCAGCTGTCGCTAATCGACGTTTACGAATATACTCCCCGATGTTCATTCCTGTTTCTTGTTTGAAAACTCTCGATAAATGAAATTTAGAATAACCAATTTGAACTGCATAATCCTCTAATTGCCATTCTTCTAATAAATGCTCTTCTAAAAAAGAAATAACATCTCTAGTTACTTCGCTATACATGATGCTCACCTCACTTACTAAGTTTAGAGGGTTGTGAAAATATATTTTTGATAATAATTGCTATATATGAATTATTATTTTGTAATGTCGAAATATTCTTTCTTTTATTATACTAAGAAGTAAGGAAAAATGGTATGTAAGGAAGATGTCTTGCTAACTAATTACCTATCAGTCAATTTCCTTAATGATTCTTGCTGGATTTCCACCAACTACTACATTGTCTGGTACATCTTTTGTAACAACTGCACCTGAGGCGATAACAACATTGTTTCCTATCGTTACGCCTGGATTTACAATAGCACTTCCGCCAATCCACACATTGTTTCCAATTGTAATTGGTTTTCCATATTCTTTACCTGAATTACGTTCAATTGGATTAAGAGGGTGTGTTGCTGTATAGATTTGTACTCCTGGTCCAAGCATGCAATTATCGCCAAATCGGACTTCACATACATCTAAAATGGTACAGTCGAAGTTCGCAAAAAAGTTTTCTCCAACATAGGTGTTATAGCCATAATCAAAACGTATATTTGGCTCCATATATACATTATCTCCAGTTGAACCGAGCAATTCCTTTAATAAAATTGTTCGTAATTCCTTTTCAGATTCTAGTGTTTGATTATAGATTCTAATCTTACGTCCTGCTTCCAGATGTTCTTTTACTAATTCGGGGTCAGCTGGATTGTACATTTCACCAGCCAGCATTTTTTCTTTTTCTGTTTTCATCTATTGATTCTCCTTCTTATTAGTTTTTGCTTCTGATTGTTAATCGGATAGAAGTATTGTCTCCGAATAAAGGTAGAGGTACCTACTAGGATTACCTTCTTTTTAGTCTTATTAAATGCTTTTAAAAAGTATTTAAAAACTTTTTAAAAGCATTTAATAAGTTATGCTATTAATATATCATATAAAATTTACCAATACCATTACAGTTTAACGAAAGCGCCGTACAGTAAAGAAGGGGAAAATAGTATAACGTTGAATAATACACTAAATAAAAATTTTAAATGATCGGAAGCTACTAAAACAAAAGGAGCTATACAGATGAACTCTATATTTGTTTCCAAGCATAAAGATGAAATACTGAATCGGATTGATAGTTTAAGTGCAAATTCACAACCAATTTGGGGGAAGATGGATGTCGCCCAAATGCTATCCCATTGCTCATCCTTTCAAGATATTGCAATGGGATATTCGTTTCCGAAGAGAGGCTGGTTAGGGATAGTAGTAGGAGGATTCGCCAAACCTATTTTTTATAACGATAAGCCAGCACCAAAAAATATGTCGACAATTCCAACTATTTTAATAGCAGATAAAAGAGAGTTTGAAATCGAAAGAGAAAAACTAAAGCAAAAAATTATTACATTCCAAAAGAACGGCCCTGAAAAATGCACAAGTCATCCCCATCCCTTTTTTGGTAAACTCACTCCTGAGCAATGGGGAAAAGGAATCTACAAGCATCTTGATCATCATTTAAGACAATTTGGAGTGTAAACCTGACTTGCCTAGATGAATATCTTAAAATATTCTTTATTACATATTAGAGATTGATGAGGAACCTGTCGTTATTAGACGAATCGTTAAAAATAACGTTATGGAAATGGTGGATTACTTATATGACGGGAAGGAACTGTTGAATACTAAGTGTACTGACTAGAGGAAGCTGAATCATAGGCTAATATGTTTTTATTTACCCCTTGACGAAGAAAGAAACAAAAAAGACCTTATTCAGGTCTTTGGTTACTCAAGAAGAATTCTCTTATCTCACTTGGAGATAGTCCTAATTCAAGAGCTAGCAAAAGTAATTCCGTCCATTCTGGGTCAAGTTTCTTACTTTCGAGTGTACTGATCACTCATTATACCTCCTAAAGTAATGTTTTTTTCTAGTTCTAATTATGCGTCATCGACTAATATGGAGAAAGAGCATTAGGAATTAATTTAGTTACAATTACTTGTTTTGATAGGATGACTTATGCACTATTAAAAATTTTATACATATGGAGAAATGAACTATGTAAAAATTGTACAGGCATATTGGGGTGAATAGTATTCCCTAGTAAATGCGTGTCATTAGCAAAATTCACTAAAAAACCCACTACAAAGTAATCTAGTTATATATTATTTTGCAATTTGAACTTATGGAGTAATATTCATTTGCATAAACCATTCTTTCATAGCCATAACAATTGTTTCAATTTGCTTGCTCTCTGAGATCGTTGGTTTTTGGTCTCCATCCTGCATGCCGTATGAACCGAATTGGCTGTGGTTTCCTCCATTTATACTGACAAAAGCTGTGTCTTTAGGAAGGTTTTTTTTCGATTTCTCCCATTGCTTCTTGTTTAGAACTCCGTCATTGGTACCAGTAAGTTGCAGCACAGATAGATTTGTATCTTTGAGAGCGCCGTCTTCATCTGCATATGAAGCGAGAAAAAATACTCCTTTAAGCTTTTCGGTATGTTCAACCGCATACCTTGAAGCAAAAACGCCTCCTAACGAATGTCCGCCGATGACATAGGATTCCTTTGGGTATTCGGCAAGGAAAGAGTCTGCCTTATTTTGTCCGAAGATTGAAAGGTTTAACGGCATATTTGCAATATAGACTCGATGACCAGATTTAGCTAGCTCCCTTGCTAGAGGGGAATAGCTGATTGGCTCGACTAATCCTCCTGGATAAAAGATGATATTGGGCTCTTTTATTTGTTGATCATCAGTAGATTCAAATTTATACCCATCCTTTACCTCAGTCACCCGAACCTTGCTATCACTTTGAAAGTCAGAAAGTGCTTGTTCCGACGGTTGGTATGTTACAGAATTCAAGTATATAAACAACGATGCTAGAGCGAGAAGTATGAATAAACATGCGCCAAGGATTATTTTAAACCTTAAGCTTTTATGCCTGATTTTTAACATGACAATAGCTAACCCCGTTTCTATTACAGTGAAATAAAAATACTATTTTATGACGCTACTGGTTTGCTTAGTCTCCACACTAAATAACTCATGTAGGATAAAAGACCAAAAAGGACAGCAATGCTCGTTACATGAGCGAGCACGACGAACATATACACCTCTGGATTGTCCATTGTGAACATTAGACTAGCGCCAGATGCAACTTGAAACAAAATGAGTGCAACAGATGAGTATCCGAGAATTCTAAGCTCACGAATGTTCCAATAGAAACGAAATAGAAGCCAGCAAAGGATAAGAATGAAAATGACAAGGATGAGACCAGCGAGTCGGTGGAGAAAGGCGATTCCTACCGCACCTGTTAAACCTGGAAAAATCACTCCATTGCAAAGTGGAAAACCAGAGCATGCTGCTGCCGAGTTTGTATGACTTACAAATGCTCCCGTATAGACGACTACATAAGAATAAACAGTCGTTATCCAAACATAGTTACGAAGACGATTACTTGTTCTCGGCATTTGGTTAAATAAAGCTAATCCTCCTAATTTCTCTTCCTGTCTTGCTCCAAGACTCGTCATTAAAGAGCAGGCAAGTGATATAAAAGCAAAGCCTAAATGTAAAGCCATAACTGGTGGGGACTGAGTAAACACGACAGCGAGAGCACCCATTATTCCTTGAATGCTCACGAAAACAACCGTTAAGACTGCAAATAAGATTAAATCTTTACGATGTCGATAGTAAATCACAAATAAAATAAGTGTGATGATCGAAAGAATGCCTGCTGTCGAGCTAACTAGTCGATGTGTATATTCAATAATGGAAGCGAGTGTATGGGCAGGAACAAATTTTCCATGACATAAAGGCCATTCGTTCCCACAGCCGAGTCCTGATTCGGTACGAGTGACAACTCCACCTCCAAATGTTGCGAAAAACATAAAAATTGTAGTTAGATAACTTAACTTTTTCATTCGCTTGATACCTCACGATTAATGATAGGATTGTTTGAAGTCCATTAAATTATATTTACTGGTAAGTATAATTACAAGTTGATTTTGATAAATACGAGCATTTGTCATAAAATGTTCATGGAGGGAATTATGAAAAATCATACGAATAGAGTACCAGGTAGACCAAAACACGATAAAGAATGTGAGCCCATACATGATCTGATTATTCGAACTGCATCCAAGCTTTTTATGGAGAAAGGGTATGAACAAGTGTCCTTGCAACAAATTGCCAACGCTTGCAATGTATCAAAACCATCCATCTATTATCATTTCACAAGTAAGCCGGAACTATTTAAAGCTTCTGTGACGACAATGTTAAATAATGTGTATGAAAAAATAAAGTATTTACTTCGTGAAGCTGAGAGTATAGAGTCAGGGCTAGTGCGTGTAGCTGAGGCAAGGCTAGCGAATCCACATGCCGAGCTGCAAACGATTATAAATGAGGCAGAGGGTAACTTAAACGAAGAACAAATTCAAGAGATTAGAGAGGCAGAACTACAGATTTATCGGTTATTAGCTGATTATTTCGAGGGTGCAATGGACAAACAGTTTTTTAGAAAAAATGATCCGATGCTTCTTGCTCAGCTTTTCTCATCTATGCTCTTGATTGGAAATAGAAAAGAAACAATGAGCCAATATGAATCAAGCTATGATGTGGGAAAAAAACTAGTGGACATATTTCTGCACGGAACAACGGAGCGATGAAGCTACCTGTATTGAATAAAAAGTTTACAAGAAGTCGATTTCTAAATGAATTAGATTATTTTAAGAGCTGATTGGTTCTAACATGATTTTACTGGTGCCAAGGCTTCGTCATTAGCTCATCTTATTGAATTGACAAATTAAACAATAATTCACAACCAAGTTGCGGGAAGATGAATGTTGCACAAATGTAGGTACATTGCTCTTCCTTTCAAGATATCAAATATAAAGATAGGCAATCTTTTTTGTGCACATCGTTTACTATGTAACCTTGATTTTCTACCAACTATCCTGCCAGTTAGTCTAATAGTAAAACGATATGCACTCGTTATTTAAGCGGTGGTGGAAATTATACCAGGTAAGCGCTTATTTAATCCTTGCCTCAGATAAACGTTTCACAATCTCAGATACCGTTTCTTCAGGAGTCATATCCGACGAATCTAGCCAAAGTCCTATTCTTGGGTTTTCATTGATAAGTACGTCATAAAGAGATTTAACGTGCCAAGTAGTATAGCCTGACTTATTTCGCTTTTTCTCTCTTTCAATGACTTCTTCGACGCTTGGATTTAGTGTTATAAAGTAAATGGGAGTAGATTCGAATTCGTTTAAAAAAGAAGCGGTCTCTTTTCCTAAATAAGTATCTTGGACAACTACTGAAAACCCTGCATTATAATACATTTCAGTCACGTTTGCTGCCATTTTATAACGAAGTCGCAATTGCTCAACGGCACTTTGAGAATAATCTGGCGTCATCTCGAGCTTCCCAGTTACGATCATTTTTCGAAAAGTATCTCCTCGCACATGAACACCTTTTTCAAACTTCTCAGCTAATATTTGTGCGATGGTTGATTTTCCTGCTGCCATTATTCCCGTTATAATATAAATTCCTTTTTCAAGAGTCATCATTTATAGCCCCTTATCATCTTTTTAATACTAGGTTAAATCTGTTTCTTTTTCATATAGTTTGATATGATTACCGCTTACGCCATATACGAGACCACTATTTCGCCAGCCATATTTTTCATAATAATCCTCAAGATCTGTTGATAAATAAAGCTTATCGAATCCTTTTTTCGCTGCTTCTTGTAAACTATGTTGAAGGAGCTTCGAGCCTATTTCTCTTCCTCTAAACTCTTCATTAACGTAAAGGCAAGCAAGCCATGGGCATAGATCCTGGCGGCTATTCAGGTCATTTCTTAATAATGCATATGTACCAATGATCTGTCCATTTTCTATTGCCACATAAAACCTTGGGATATCTGATGAAGTAGTGCAAGAATGAACGATAGCGTCTTCATAAAATTTGTAATTGTTCTCGTTTCCCCATTGTTTCCAAAATACTTGAACTGCTTTATCAAAAAGGCTATTTCTATCCTTTAATTCAACAATTTCCATACAAATTCCCCATTCCACACATTAAAATATAAAAGCTATATAACGAAGATTTTTAAATACAAATTCGATTCCTCTTTCATAACAAGTTCATTTAATAAGAATCTTATGCTCGACTCCAAATTCTTTTAACTTCTTTTAAATTCTTTTTCTCAAACGTTAATCTATAAATATCCGGCATCTCAAGGTCCTGCCAAAAGTTAAAATGATATTTTTTATCAAAATAATTCATCATAAGTACCATAATATTCCCGTGCGTTCCTACAACAATATTTTTTTCTTCATGCGTTACTAATACTTTTAAAATGGCTGTTATTCCACGCTTTTGAGCTATTTGATTAGATTCTCCACCTTCGAAGGAAAAGGTCGGATCCTCCCATACCTTTTTAATAGCTGTTTGAAAGTCCTCAGGGAGAGGCTTTGTGGATAAGGTCCGTTCCTTAAAGCCGTCCTCAAGGATAATCTCTTTCCCTAAGAAGTTTGCAATACCCTCGACTGTTTGAATCGCTCTTTTGTATGGACTAGAAATAATCTGATCGACCTTTTCTTTCCAGAGTATGTTGCTAATTCTTTCAGCATCGGCGAGACCCTTAGCGGATAGAGGTCTTCCTAATTCATCAGGGGTATATGTAGAATGGGCGTGTCGTACAAGGTAGATATTCGTTGGCAATATTGTCCTCTCCCATATCGTCTTTTTTAAGCTATACCTTTAGTATTCTTCTTCTTTTCCGAACATCCTGCATGATAGGAAAATAGAAAAAGCGATGCTTCGTTATGAAGTATCGCTTCCTGTTACTGAATAACTGTACAAGCTTTTTCGATTAATTGGGAGTTTAGTAAAAGTATATCCTTTGCTTAATGGCAAAGAATGTACCTAATCATGACGTCTCACTACTCTCTTTTTGGAACCAAGACTTTAGTAGCTCTTGCTCCTTATCCCGAGAAATCCCCGCTCTTCGTTCTGTATCCTGCCTATCCTTCTCCCATTGATAAACATCATGTATTGTTTCTTCAAGAGGGCGGAAGGAAAGTCCAGCGGCAACAGCCTTTTCTATGCTGATACGAAACGATCCTTTCCACGGTTCTTTTTCTCCTTCTAACGGATAGTGTTCAGGAATCCATAATGGCATTTCTGTCCATGGCTGTATTTTATGCTCTAATACGAATTGTTCATCTGCCCATACAAACTCCGTATCACTGTTTGTAACAGCTTTACAGGTATTTAATAGCTCTGCCATAGTCAATTCATAATCAGGCCCAGTTACATTAAACGTTCCTGCTTTTCTCGTTTCTGCCATATTGAATACCCATGTTGCGAGATCCTTTATATCAATCAATTGAACCAAAGGATTTGGACTTCCTGGTACCATGATTTTTCCGCCTTGTGCTACCCGCTGCACCCAGTACGGCAGTCGATCTGTATAGTCAAACGGTCCGACAAGCTGCCCTGCTCTAATATGCAAAACACGCCCTGGCCAATGCTTCTCAGCTTCAGCTTCACATAGTACCTTCAGCGCACCGTAATACTCGTAAGGAGAAATTGACCCTTCCTCAACAGCTTTCAATTTATCTTTTGGTAACGATTGCAAAAGATAGTCCTCCGTAATATTGTGTGGAATCCAATCTTTATAAACAGAGATGCTTGAGATGTACGTATAATACTCAATATTATCCCCAAGTACAGCCGCAGCCTTTTTGATTTGATGAGGAGCGAATCCACAAGTATCTATTGCAACATCCCATTTTCGATTTTTCAAAAGTGATAAATCACCGTCTCGATCGCCGATTAAATGCTCCACTTCAGGAAATATCTCTTTATTTGTACCCCGATTAAATAAGGTGACTTCATGTCCTTTTTTCAATGCTTCCGCAACTAATGCTTTTCCTAGAAAACGAGTGCCACCAATTATAAGAACTTTCATCGATTTCCTCCATTCATTTTTATTAACCGACAAAAATGCCTTTCGTTTTATATAACGTTTACTCCTATATAAAAAGTTATGGGGAGTATAAAAGTTTTTTAAGTCTTTCTTTAATCGATTAACACTCAGACTATTAGAGGGGAGAGATTACAATGAAATGCATATATCCCTGTTAATAAAACTTTTTAGAAATATCTATTGAATCTTCCCTTGCGTCACATTTTAAACTTAAAACTATAAAAATGATCTAGGTTGTGGAAGGCTGGTGAATTAATTGGATAAAGCGACATTTGGTTTTAAGTCACCCTCTTATAAGGCTCATTTTTAGGTGTATTTCAATTCAATCATTCTTGATATTATCCGTATTCTGAGAGGAAAATAGAAACGATTCTATCTGTTTAATCGAGCAATTATTTTTCGCCTATTTTTTTATATTTTTTATACAAAAAAACAATCATGACTATGCTAAACGTAATCATAATAGAGTATTTTAAAATCATTAAGAAAAAGTCGGGATACGGAATTTCCTCAGCCGAATTCATTCCATTTACATCTGTCGTCATCCTTACTCTATCGATAAATGCTAGCAATACTAAATATGTAGTTATAAATGAATAAATAGCAGTTTTCACTAAAAGTCGTTCCATTTAGATCACCTCTAATATTGGTCTTTTGCTACTTCAACATATCCCACCCGTACGAAATTAACCTTTTTTGTTAAATGCTTTACCTAATTTTTGTGAGAAATAATAGGCTAAAGAGGCTGTGAGCAAAATTATTAGATATGGATATCCAGTATCAATACCAAAGGAAACTTCTTGTTGATAACTATTTATTGATGGAACATTAGGGGTATAAAATGCGGTTAATAGCAATCCTGATAAAATTTCGAATAATATAAGGAATAGAGCAAAACTACCTATGAATACTAAATATTTTTTCAAAATGATCCCTCCGTTTTTTATTAATAGATAGCCTTCTTATATAACTGCCGTTTATGCTTCTACTTAATTAACGAAATGAAAGTCAAAAAGTTGCAACCTGGCAAGGATTATCCTGAATTTTTTACCGTAAAAACTGTTGTTTATTGTTAAAGTTAAATATTGGATAAATCATGTATAAACAATAAAAAACAAATGCCAAACCCTTGAATATATTGGGTTTGGCATATTTACTTACTTTTAAAAATTACAATGATGTTAACTAGTTTTGTATAGATTATTCAAATCATGTTAATTATAACTACGACTAAACCAATTCCTCCTAAAAATGAATAGAGGTATCCAATAATAAAACTATTTCTATTCTTAAATTCTTTAAATACTAAATAATAT